>CAZNGU010000040.1:0-9073 GCA_964572325.1 uncultured Methylomarinum sp. | reverse complement strand
GGAGCCAAAAGACCCGTCAGAATTCGGGTATTATTGAATCCTCGTTCCTTATTGTTAGAACAACAGTTTGAAGGTCTATTTTTTTCATTTTTAAAACTCATGTTAGTTAATGGTTACACCATTTTCTAAAACATAGATGACAAGATTATTACATGAGGAAAAAAATTATTAATAGAGATTTAAGGATGGGGCGCTTCAAGTATCGAATTATCTTTTAAGACAAACGAACTCTAGGGTCAACAAAGGTATAGGAAATATCTGTCAATAGTAAACCAAATATATAAAGCACTGAACCCAAAAAAACCATTGACCTGACAATGGCGAAGTCCTGGCGGTTTATCGCATCAATGGTGTAACTTCCAAGGCCAGGGATACTAAAGAATGATTCCATAATCAAGCTACCCATAAATAAAAGAGGCAAGACCACGACCACACCTGTTAAAATTGGAATCATTGCATTTTTTAAAACATGTTTAAATAAAACCTGTATTTCTGTTAAACCTTTTGCTCTGGCTGTTCTAACGTAATCTTTTTCCACTTCTTCCAAAAATAATGTTCGATACCAGCGGGCTCCAGACCCTATACCCGATATCACACCAATGATTACCGGTAGAATAAGAAATTTAATAGCGGATAGCCCTGTGTCATATCCCGAAATAGGTACCAGCATGAGTAACTTCCCGATAAAAAATTGTCCGCCGATAATATAAAACAAAGAGGAAATGGACATTAAAACCACACAGGCAACAGTACTGGCAAATTCTAGATAAGAATTCCTGAACAGCACCATCATCAATGCTACAGAAATATTAATTAACAATCCAACAATGAGGGTAGGTAAGGCAATACTCAGGCTTGGCCACATACGTTGTTTAATATCTGCCGCTATATTTCTACCACTGTCAGAAATTCCAAAATCAAAGAAAAACAAGCCAATAGATTTTTGATAAAATATAGTTTCTGTTACTTTTTTATTAAGCTTAAGCTGTTGATTCCATAATAGCGGCAAATCATACCCATGTTGGCTCTTCCAGTTTTGTACGGCCTGTTCGCTTACATGCTTTTGACCCAATTGCATACGCGCCATATCATCAGGGCTATTAACCACAAAGAACAAAATAAAGGTAAGAATATTGACCCCCATTAATAAGGGCAGAGCATATAAAAAACGACGGATAATATATTGAATCATAGCTTCATTAATTGAGGAAAAAGTGGCTTGTTTATATTATATAATGTTGAACACTTGCAAAGCTTATTTGCACTTAGGAATTGACACGAAATAAGTTGGTTAAGCAAGTTTTTTTGTGCATGTCTATTAGTTGTCTTTCTTTTGTTCCATTTCCTGCTTGGTTTCCTCATCCATTGAATCGCCAGATTCAGAAAAGGCATCATCCCAATTAAGCTCTTCCTCATCTTCATTATTAGTGTCTATTTCTGCATCGCTAGCCGTTTCGTTTTCAAAGCTTTCTTTGCTTGCTTCATCCATTGTATCCCCTGATTCGGAAAAGGCTTCATCCCAATTAACTTCTTCCTCATTATTAGTATCTTTTTCAGTATCCGTAGCCGTTTCGTTTTCAAGGTTTTCTTTATTTGCTTCATCCATTGTATCCCCTGACTCGGAAAAAACATCATCCCAATCAGGTTCAGCTTCTTCTATAGCAGGTGTTTGCTCAGCTACTTTAGATTCATCCTGTATATTATTCTGCTCCACCTGCCTTTGTTCTTCTATTTCGCCTTCTGGTGCTTCTATTGGCGGATAATCTTCATTCTCTGGTTCTGCTGTATTAACTGCCAAATTCAGGTCGGGTGAACTGAGAGTCGGAATAGTGTTTAAATACTGATCAAGCAACTCACATAAGGTTTGATAAAAATCACTAATAGAGTTTTGTTCAATTTGCTGTTGAATAAACAGTTGCATAAACTGTTTTTCTGCATTAATTAACTGGATACTTGATTCAATTGCTTTTTCATCTTCCAGAGCATAACCTTTTTGCAGATGTTGAAATAACAATTGCTGACGCGAGTCCTCCTTGCTTGTCATATCATCTAGTAGTTCTTCTAAAGCTTTGGTTTTAACTTGCTTGGTTTTCCAGCGAAAAAACAGTAGCAAAGCAACAAGGCCGGCTAAAATAACTATGATTTCAATTACTAAAACAAACAGAGGTGTACTCATATTTTTTCCATATTGAATTCGGAAACAGATTTTTTCACTTGCTGTTGTGCAGAACGAAAAATATTTAACATTGTTTTGCTACTGTTTTCCAATTCCAGTTCGGTTTGGGTACCGCTAAACACTCGCGTATATTCTGCTGAAATATCATCCATAGTTGATAAGGACATGTTTAATTGTTCTGACAATTTCTTATTATTTTGCATTAATTGTTGTATTCTGTTTTCAGCCGCCTCTAGTTCTTCTGACTTTGTACTACTTTCTGATGAATGCCTTAAAATTTTACAATAAGGCTCTGAAATATTATCAATATATTGGTCTATCTCACGCAATAAGGTAGTATCTTTATTTAAAAACATTTGAATAATATTCTGATATAAAACCTTCTCGCCCTGTATTATTTCGTCAAGTATGGTGTTTAATTCATTTTCACTAATATGACAGCTTTCAGTAATCATGCTGCCTAGTTTTTTTATTTTTATTTTCTCTGTATCTTCCAGTTTATCAATTAACTCATGAGCTGCGGTTTCTTCATTTACGCTCTTTTTTCTAGAAAAAATTAAAGAGGCAATTAACCATAATGCTAATACAGCAAAAGCTTCTACTAATAAAACCATAGTAATGGAATTAAATTCAATCATTTCAATCTACCTAATAGCTCTTGCTGCTTAGCTGTTGCTCTATTTTTCATATTTTTAAATAGAAAAAAGCCAGCGGCTATAACAAATATATTAACTGCAATAACAATCCCCCAGGATTCAAGCCAACTTTTGGGAGCCTGTTCTTCAGCCATTTCTTCGGGCTCTGCTTGAGCAATTGTTATTTCTTCAATTACCGCTTCTGCATTGTTTTCTGCAACTTCTTGTTCAGCATCATCCTTACTTTCGCTAATTAAAAATAAGCTGGAATCAATGACTATTGGCTTTATGTTTGGAGAGATGGGCTCACCTTGAATTGTTTTTGCAAGCACAGAAAAGTTGACTAAAACTTGCTCTCCTTCAGAGGGGAAAACAATACTCATTTCCCAGAAATCACCTTTTTTTGCAAGCTCTCTTGTTTCACTTTTTTGGTCTGCATAAGTAATAACAGCCTGAACATTCATTTTTTCCGTATTTAGAATGGTTTTATCTGCCATTAGTTTTATGCGAATAGTCCTTGCAAGCCTATCCACATCCTGTACCACACTCACGGGACTATTTATAACATCAAGGTAATGAACAAATTCTCTTTGAAATGTTTTACCATCGGCAATTATTTTAAGTGTGTGTCTCCCTTTGCTAAATGTTGCTCCCAGACTTTGACTAAAAAGGCCGGCTTTTGATTTGACAGGGTGCATTTTCCATTCTGTTTTTTTGCCTTGCTCATCCTGCTGCTCTATGCTGATGTCTATTAAGCTTAAAAAATCATCTCTACTAATTAATTGCTGTTTATCGGTAAAATAGGCCGACAAATCAAAAGTTTCTTTTTCCATAATCTGATTAGGCAGCTCATCCATATTAAATTTTAGATCCGTGACAATCATCACTTGGTTATCCGGGTCAAAGTCTGCGTCTATTCTCCAGACTCCAGCTGCAGGTTGCTTAACTGTAATCAAGTCATAGCTTTTTTCATCTAACCAGGCGACATTGCTTTTATGTTTAGCACTACTTATTTTTGTGCCATCTGGATTGATTAATTCCGTTTTCGCTCTCTTGGATTTTTTAAATAGCAATATCGAGAATTCTTTAATTGAATTATCTATATTAAAAATATTACCTTTTAAGGGGACAGTATCTTGAGGGATAGATTGCTTAAATATCTTAAAAAAAACTTTTTGTAATTGTTCAGCTGTCCATGCTGTCTCTGCCCAGCCTTGAGTATCAAAAGCTAATTTTTGTAGCAATTCGGCATCTGCATTCTCTGACAAAGCAATGGTTTGAACTTTGATGCCTGCTTTTTGTAATAAAGGAATTTGTTCGGTCAACACCCTTTCTCTGGATTCAGCACTCAACATAATATCTTTTGAAACATCAACCATACCATCAGTCAATAAAATCAAGTGGCTCTTGTGTTGAGAGCCTGAATCAAACCAGGTTTTTCCAGCAGTCTGAATGGCATCTTCAATATTGGTAAAAAGACCTCTTGAATGAATCTGTCCCAATTTTGACAAGGCATTTTTTTTCCACTTTTTGTCAACAATGCCCGTTTTAATAAGTACTTTAGTTTTTTCTGCAAATAACCAGATACCGACTTTTGCCCCTTGTGGTAATAAATTAACTAATAATTTAAGCGCAGGAATTCTTAAATTATTAGGATCATTTTGTTTCATACTGCCTGAAACATCGATAAGTATTTGTATTTCATGCGTCTGTTTTTGATTTTTATCACTGGCTTCCAGCACAGTAACAAAGCAAAACAATAAACAGCAACAAAAAAATTTTAGTAGACTAAGCATTTGATATATTTCTTAAAAATTCATTCTACAACTTGTAAATATAGTCTAAACATAAGAAAATATTTGTTTTTATAGATAAATAAGGTATGCATCATGGTTTCATTAAATACACCTATTTGTGATTTTGGTATAGCTGCTCTGGACTTTAATTTGTCTGGCACCGATGGGAAAAATTGGACCTTGGCAGAATGCGCGGGCAGTAAAGGTTTGTTAGTCATGTTCATTTGCAATCACTGCCCTTATGTCAAAGCCATTCATCAGCGAATCTTGCGCGACACCACAGAATTAAAAGCATTAGGGATTAATTCGGTTGCCATTTCTTCAAATGATATTACTGAATACCCGGAAGATTCATTTGAAAATATGCAAAAATTAGCCAAAGAACTGGGTTTTAACTTTCCCTATTTACTGGATAAAAGTCAGCAAGTAGCCAAACAATATGGTGCAGTTTGTACTCCCGATTTTTTTGGCTACAACAGTAATCTTAAGCTGCAATATAGAGGCCGTATAGACGCCAGTAAAAAAGAAACGGCTCCTGCCGATAGCAAACGTGATTTATTTGATGCGATGAAGCAAATTGCTCAAACAGGTCACGGCCCTAAAGATCAGATTGCTAGTATGGGTTGTTCTATTAAATGGAAAAAATAGCCTCATTTTATGGACAGACCCAAGAGAAAACATGTGCTCGCCCAGTACGGGCTCTAAAAATTAAATTTTTGTTCAATTTTTCTTTTGAGCTTTAAATAGTGGATAGTTTGCAGCAAGGTATCA
The DNA here is from genome assembly GCA_964572325.1 of uncultured Methylomarinum sp. Taxonomy (GTDB): domain Bacteria; phylum Pseudomonadota; class Gammaproteobacteria; order Methylococcales; family Methylomonadaceae; genus QPIN01. Next base: position 3,695 of record CAZNGU010000040.1, on the reverse strand, counting down.
TTTTCAGCACCTAAAAAGGCCCAAGGTGCTTCTATATCAGTAATATGCACAGGATAGTCTTCTTTATATATCCTAAAGTCCATGACATAGTCATTTAGTACGCTAAATAATTGTTTACCATATTCAGAGGAGCTGAATTCTATGTCATTGCAATAGATGTGATAGTTAACTGCCTGACTTTTTTCAGGCGAGTTTTCTATGATTATTTTTAGCGGTAAGTCCATTTGGGTGGAAGTCGTAATCCATTTTGCCGCGTGTGCTGAAAACACCTGAGCAGAGTTTTTCTGTATTTCGTAGTACTTTAAGCGAATCTCTTGGCTGGAAAAACCTTGGTTTAACAAAGACTCTAGAAAAATGGAATAATGACTCAAAACCTGATCGTGGTTTGATTTTTTGTGATCCTGAATGAATAAGGCACCTTTTTCATCAATAATGTAAATAGTCACTGTTTCGTTTTCAGCATAGTAAAAAACTTGAATAGTATGCTGCTGATTGAGACTGTACAGAAAAGGAATCAGAGTGTTTTCGAGCACCTGGGCATCGAAATAAATAGGGCTGAATGATTTCTGGGCAGAGCCAAGTTCTTCTAATAATTGTTCTTTTGATGTTAAAGGCCAAAACAATAATTGATTGTTTTTATTTTGAAAAATATAGTGATTATGCTCGCCCGGTAGAATATAGCGGCAGTTGTTGTCTGTTGATTGTTTAGAGAAATAGCTAATCAGGTTTTCAAAAACAGATTCAATCCGAAGCGTTATACTTTTACCCCGAGTAGGTGTAAGGCAAAGAATTTTTAGTATCTGTTTGGAAACCGGATGACTACTCTGATTAAAAACACCGCTAAGACAAGTAAAAAATTCATTGAGACCGATAAACTGTTTGATGCTGACTTCACCCCAGCTGGAAACAGAAATTTGATCCGCTTGTTGTACAAAACATTGCCTGTTTTTGCCATAACTTAAAGGATCGGAGCGTTCGCTCATTATAAGTAGCCCATCTTTACGCTGATCAATAAGTGCTATGCCCAGGTTAATAAAAACCAATGAGGAAAGCAGTTTGTCTGGCTTATTAAAAACAGTCAGTGACGTGGATTCTTTATTAAAATGCTTTAATAAAAAAGCAGCTAAATGACTTAATATCTGTTGCAACTCTGTATTTGAAAGTTGCAGTGAACTGGATTCAAAATGAAGCTGGCATTGTTTCTTGTATAAACCATTGATGACTAACCAGGCAAGTAAACTCAATAAACTGGTTTCCTGTTTAATGGCAGAATCTGGATGTGGTTTTTTAGGGTCAAATTTTCCTGCATATAAAGACCAGCTTAATGAGCTGTCTGGCTTGCAGGATTCAACAATAGAAAGTTCATTTTCTTTGGCGTGGACAGTAGAGCGCGTGGTGATGATTTCAATTCTGCCGGGTTTTCTTTCTAGAAACACATTAAGTTTACGGCTGATAACTTTTAAATCATTATTGTCTCTATAATTATAGGCAACATATTTATTGGCTAAACCCATAATCATGCGTAAACAATGTTTTAATTCTGTACGGATAACCAAGTGTTCCTGGGTGGCTTTTTTTATATTCCAGCTTTTTTGCTTTTTAAATTCAAAAAGTAAACCTTCCTGCCAGTTCCATTGTTTTGCGATGGATTCCATATAGGTTTCTCTGAATGCTCTGGAATGATAATCTAACGCTTTATTGGATGTTTCTCCCATTATTTTCAAGTAAAAACATTGCCTGGCTAAGGTGAGTCTTTCTGTTGATTCTGTTTTTTGTAGATAATGTTCAACTTTGGCATAAATTAAAAGATAGGGATCAAGTTGATCAATATTAAAAGAGCCCTGATAAATTGCATTTTTAAGCTCAAAACATAGCCATTCTGGTTGCGGGAATTCACTGGCATAACATTCCATCAAAAACAGTTTGAGTAGTGATTTATGAGGTGAATTCAAAGACTTATATATATGCCAAAGTGTGGCGCTAATAAATTCTTCAGCTGGAATACTTTCCAGTCCACCAAAATCAATAATTTCATTTTTAGAAATAAATCGATTGTCGATCAGATGCTTTAGATAGGAAGTATAGTATTTTTCCTGTTGGGGTGGCACTAGCCACCAGGCCGGGATACGACCTGCGATAAATATTGCAGTACGATAAAACTCTTCCAGCAATAGATAGTGTTGCGTGTTACCACTACTTTCAGAAGAAATAGGCGCGTGTTGTCCTTGAGCAAATTGTTCACTATTAATAAGAAAAAAATGGACTTCAAGATGGTATGTTAATGCCCAATTTTCAATAGCACTGGCTTTTTGTTGTAGTTCGGCGATTTCATCTGAGCTTAAGCCGGGCTGATAGCATAACCAGACATCTATATCGCTGGTTTTAGAAAACGCAATACTACTAACACTACCCATAATAAAGATACCCTGGATAGGGTAACGGAGCAATGCTCTTTTTTTATAAGAAAAGCTCTTGGAAAATTGTTTGGCAGCAAGAATGGTCTGTTTATTCGGGTGATAGTCAGGTATTCCTGTGGCCGTTTCTGATGAAATAAATCCAGGTAATAAGGGATGATTTTTGTGAAACAACAAAGCGAGTAATTGTAAAAAAACTTGTTGTCGTGGCTGCAAAAAATCCTGTACACGTTTAAGGCGCAACTGATTCAGGTTTTTAAAGCGTTGGGTAATAGCATGCAGATCTTTTTTGCTAATATCTTCGCCTGGAGAACCAAGATGGATAGTGGGATAAGATTTTGTTTCGTTCACTTGCTAATACCTAGGGTTGAGCAACAAGTATAGATTAGCTTGTGAATAATGTGAACTCAATGTTATTACTATTTGATTTATCTGAAAATATATTCTATTTTCCCAGTGTTTTTGAAGCTAAATTGTGGAATTCCAGCTGAATGTAGTTTTCTTGTTGATCCTGAAAACATTGAAAACGGGTCATACTGGCATGTTCAACTTGTAGATTAAAAAGTTTATTGACAGGCAAATTGAGTAGCAAAGGAAATAGAGCACGAATAACACCCGCATGTGTTATTACTAATACCTGCTTGCCAGGATTCTCCTCAATTAAACATTGCCATGCCCGGTTGATTCGTGCCAAGAACGCTGAAAAAATTTCAGCGTTTCTGGGGCTATTGTTCATGGGGTCTTGATAAAACAACTTTAATTCATCAGGCTCAATTTGTTCAGCTGTTTTACCTTCCCAGTCGCCAAAATGAATCTCTTGCCAGTCGGATTCAATCAGCAAAGGCGTGTTACTTTGCTGGCTTAACGTTTGGGCAAAGTCAAGGCAGCGCATTAGTGGCGAGCACACAATCAAATCCCATTCTTTTTTCGCTACAGCCGCATGCATTTGTTGCCAGCCTAACTTGCTTAACGGGTCATCGGTACTGCCTCGGTAATAAGCACCGCCTTGTACCGCTCCATGGCGCAAAAAATCAACCGTGGTATGCATTTTGAAACAAAAAAACTGAATTAGTCCAATTGTTCTCTGGCAGATTTTATAGCCGCTTTAACCGTATCAGGCGCAGTGCCTCCGATATGTTTTCTGGCCGCCACCGAGCCTTCTAAAGATAATATATTAAATACATCCTCCGTGATTTCAGGCGAGAATTGCTGTAATTCTGCTAGGGATATTTCAGACAAATCACGCTTGGAATCAAGCCCTAAGCGTACAGCCAGTCCTAC
>CAZNGU010000039.1:0-9177 GCA_964572325.1 uncultured Methylomarinum sp. | reverse complement strand
TCTGTCTGCAGGTATAACCCGGCTTGGTTTTAAAAATGACTACCGCGTATACTTTAGTAAGGAAAACCCGCAGCTACTGGCATTTAACGCCATCCAGGATACCTACAACAAATCCGACTCGGTTATGTTTGTATTGCAACCCGCTGAAGACACGATTTATACAGCAAAAACAATGCTAGCTATTCTGGAAATAACTGAAAAATCATGGCAAGTACCTTTCTCCAGCCGAGTCGATTCCATCACAAATTTTCAACATACCCAGGCTGAAGAAGATGATTTGAATGTAGCTGATTTAGTGAGTGAAAACAGCTTAACGACACGGGATTTAGAAAGGATAAAGCAAGTAGCACAACATGAACCGTTATTGCTAAATCGCCTGGTCTCTCCTCAAGGGCATGTCAGTGGAGTTAATGTTACCCTGCAATTACCCGGTAAAAGCCCCAACGAGACCATGGAGGTTGCCCGAGCAGTACGAACATTGGCTAAAGAAATAGAACATAACTATGCAGGAATAAAGGTTTATATTACCGGTATGGCTATGTTAAGTAATGCCTTTAGTGAATCGGCCATGAAGGATAATAGCCACCTGATTCCAATAATGTATGCTATTGTCACACTGGTTTTGTTGCTCACTTTACGTTCACTCAGCGCTACCTTTGCTGTATTACTACTCATTATTTTTTCCATCAGCTCTGCGCTAGGTATCGCCGGTTGGCTGGGCTGGTCTTTAACCCCCACATCGGCTATATCACCAACCATTATTTTAACTATGGCTATTGCTGATTGTGTGCACATCCTAACGACACAGTTGCACTATATGCGAACAGGAAAAAGCAAAAAACAAGCCATACGGGAAAGTTTAAAAATCAATTTTCAACCCGTTTTTTTAACCAGTCTAACCACCGCGATTGGTTTTTTAAGCATGAATTTTAGTGATGCCCCACCCTTTAGAGATCTGGGAAATATAGTCGCTATAGGCGTGCTGTTTGCCTGGCTATTATCTATCACTTTTTTACCTGCGCTAATGGCAATTTTACCGGTAAAGGTTAACAGCAGTAATGAACTGGACAACTCATTAATGCAACAACTGGCGGAGTGGGTGATAACTTACCGAAAACCATTGCTAATAGCAAACGGGGTACTGGCAATAATCATGCTAACTTTTATCCCTCGAAACCAGCTTAATGATGAGTTTGTTAAATATTTTGATAAAAGTACAGAGTTTAGGCAAGGAACTGACTTTCTGAATGATAACCTGGGTGGTATTTATAATATAGCCTTTTCGATTGACAGTCAGAGGCCTGGTGGCATTAACGAGCCCCAGTACTTAAGCAGTGTAGACAAACTTAATCATTGGCTGTTATCCCAAGCGGAAGTAATTCATGTCAACACTGTGACTGATACTTTCAAACGCTTAAACAAAAATATGCATGGCGATAAACAAGCCTGGTATCGCCTACCCGAATCAAGAGAATTAGCCGCGCAATACCTATTGCTTTATGAAATGTCGCTCCCTTATGGACTGGATTTAAATGATCAGATAAATATTGATAAATCAGGCATTCGCTTAATTGCCAGCATTAAAAGTATGAGTTCTAATCAAATGCTGGCGTTTGAAAATACAATTAAGCAATGGTTAGCTCAAAACATGTCGCAATATGAGGTCAAGCTGGCCAGCCCTATTCTGATGTTTTCTCATATTGGTAGTCGTAATATCATCCGAATGCTCATTGGCTCTATGCTGGCATTAATACTTATCTCAATTTTGCTAACACTTGCTTTTAAATCGATCAAATTAGGCCTGATCAGTCTGATACCCAACCTGGTGCCTGCCGGCATGGCGTTTGGACTTTGGGGTTTAATTGATGGGAATATTGGCCTGGGTTTATCCGTGGTAACTGGAATGACTCTAGGTATTGTGGTTGACGATACCGTTCATTTTATCAGTAAATACCGATATGCTCGAATAAATAAAAACCTAAATAATGAGGATGCCGTGCGTTATGCATTTTCTACTGTAGGTGTCGCTTTGTGGATTACCTCCGCAGTGTTGGTCTGTGGATTCTTAGTATTAAGCTTATCCCATTTCAGCATGAACGCTGAAATGGGATTACTGACCGCGATAACTATTACAGCAGCATTGGCATTAGATTTACTCTTTTTACCTCCTTTATTGATGAGCTTCTGCTCAAATAAGATATAAAAAACTTTTGAAATCATTAAGCTTATACATCCACATTCCCTGGTGCATTAAAAAATGTCCTTATTGCGACTTTAATTCGCACGCACTTAAAACAGAAGCCCCGGAACAACAGTACATTAATGCTTTAATAGCAGATTTGGAAAAAGACCTGGCTTTATTTAAAACCCCCGTATCTATCAGCAGTATTTTTATCGGCGGAGGCACCCCCAGTTTATTTTCTGCCAGGGCTTTTGCCGATCTTCTCAGTGCTATTGCTAAATTAGTCAAGCTGCAAAATAATCTGGAAATAACATTGGAAGCTAATCCAGGCACTTTTGAAAGCACTAAATTTTCCGAGTATCGCGCCATTGGCATTAACCGGCTTTCAATAGGTATTCAAAGTTTTAATAATCAGCATTTGCAACAATTAGGCAGAGTGCATTCTGCTGAGGAGGCATTAACTGCTATTGAGATTGCACACAAAGCCGGGTTCAGTAATTTGAATCTCGATTTAATGTTTGGCCTACCCAGGCAAACTAATCAAGAGATGTTAAAAGATGTAGAAACAGCAATTATCATGCAACCCAGCCATATTTCATTTTACCAACTCACATTGGAGCCCAATACCTATTTTCATAAATATCCCCCTAAATTACCGGAAGATGAACAGCTTTATCAGGGACAGCAACAATGTCAGCAACTATTAGCTAAATCGGGATATAAGCAATATGAAATTTCTGCCTATGCTAAAGATAACGCCCAATGCCAGCATAATATTAATTATTGGCAATTTGGTGATTATCTTGGCATAGGGGCAGGTGCACATGGCAAACTGAGTATTGCAAAGCCCAATAAAATTCTGCGCACAACAAAACCAAAAAGTCCGGAGCAGTATCTAAACAGAGCAACTGCATCAATAAGCGAAATTGCAGTTGAGGAATTACCTATAGAATTTTTAATGAACCAGTTACGCATAAAAGCAGGATTTAGCCTGGATAAATATCAGGCCATGACAGGTTTGGATAGTGCAACACTTGAGCCTGCATTGACTCAATCTGTTAAGCAAGGATTGTTAATACAACAAGACCAGCATTTTTATTGTTCAGAAAAAGGCTGGAATTTTCTTGATAGTCTTTTGGAACACTTTATTCCCTAGAGAATGGACTCGACATCACTTAAATAAATACATAAGCCACAAAAATATATCTAACACCTTTACCTACAAAAATAGCCACGCTTGAATAAAAAAATGGCAATTTTAACCAACCACCTGCAAAACATAAGCCATCGCCAATAACGGGTAACCACGAAAACAATAAAGACCACACACCCCATTTTTTAACCAATCGCAATGATTTTTGTTTTTTTTCTGAAAGTAAATCTTCTGCTGGAAACTTTTTTTCCGCAAGCACACCCAAAAACCAGGTAGTAAAAGCACCTAATGTATTGCCTACAGTAGCAATTAACACTAACAATTCATTATTGAATGCTTTTTCTGACACCATATAAGCCAGTAGTACTTCTGATCCACCCGGGGCTATAGTTGATGAAATAAATGCACTTAAAAAAAGCCCCCATAATCCTATTGACTCATCAATCATTTCTTTTTTCCATAAAAAAGCCCCTGAAACTCAAGGGTCTCAGAGGCTCTAACTTTAATTGAAAACCAGCTTATTTATCGGGTAATTCTATAACTTTTTTTGAAGAAAATTTTTCAATTAAGCCAGAAATTAATTTTATTAGCCACGCTATAGCTTGAGAAATCATTTCAATAATTGTACTAATGATTTCACCCGCCGACATACCTTTAAAACGCCGTATTAATAGCGGGGCAAGTAAAATTCCTGCTGCTATACCAATAATCATCACGCCTGAAAGGCCTGAACTATTAGTCGCAGCCTGGCTATCTTTACTTTTTTTAGTAGTGGCTATCACTATTTCTTCAGGGATACTATCACTGTAATCATCTTGAATGACATAAGCTGTTACCCCTGGAATACTGGGTAAATCACCACTTCCTGCACCAATTTTTAATTGCGCTTTCATACCTTTTTCCATGTGCTGAGAAATATCACAATGCACTAGATAGGTTTTATCATTAGGCGGAAAAATCAAGGTGCCTGATATTTTTCCAGGCCCTGTTACCTCCAGATGAAACATACCCTTGGGGTATAAATATTTGGGTAAGCCATGCATCATCCATTGATGGCGAACATTATCATCATTAATAAAATGTACCGTTAATTTTGTACAGGGTTCAAATTGATATTCCTGGGTATCAAAAGCAAACATTCTACCCGGGAATTTTTCAGCATATTTATGTCCCGCATGAACGGTGATTTCTTCTACCGCTTCAATTTTGTCACAACCACCCGGCAAGGTATCAGTATTTTGCCCCATCACCATACCACCATCCATATCCATTAGATGGCCATCGCCATGATTCATTAATTGGGTGTGATCAAGAAATTCCTTTTTTGCAAATGTAGGTGATGCAAAAAGTAATCCTAATACTGTTATCAAAAATAATTTACGCATTATTCTCTCCCTTTTTTAATTTGGAAATCCCTGTCTTAGCCAAAGCTATTACTTTTTCACGATTTAGATACAATAAATACACCGCGATACCAAAAACCAAACCCAGTATAAAATTAGTAAAAGCTCCATTTCCTGTGCTTTTATCCATAGCAAAGGCTTTAAAGGGTTTTGGACCAGCCTCTACAGCCATAGGTATTCCTGCCGGCGGAGGAATATATCCTTTTGCATCAATTTCGCCAAAATCCCAACCTTCTACATCCTGCCAGACAGGTAATTTTCGATCATGAAATTTTTTGGTGAACAAAGGCTCAATGCTTTCCCCTATACCCATAGGCAAACCCACTTTATTTAAGTACTTCTTATACACCAAGGCACTCACATTACCGCCAGGGTTCATGCCATTTGTAGTAATCCCTTTTTCCCTATGATCATGGAATATCCAGATTCCTTCACCATAACTATGCAAGCCATCATCCTTAGTACTAATTTTTAAATCATTACGCTGGGCAGGAGCTATATCATAAACATCACGCATTATCTGAGCTGCGGGATTATGTAACACGCCATCATAATGGGTGATCGTAGCTTTATGTCCATGGGTATGTAGCGACAATTGTTCTCCAGAACTATTAAATACCCTTAGTTTAATATTCTGATCAGGCTCTGCTACAATAATTGACTCCCTCAATGTATAGGGAAAGGAACGACCATTCAGGGTATGGTAATCCTCAGTAGAATCGGTCAGATCATACTCACGATTCATTTTTTTAGCAATCAAGCGAGGATCATTATATTTTTGAATGATGCTATGTAATTCCTTGTCCATTGCATGATAATGTAGATCATATTCACTATCATATTCTTCAAGTACTGCTTTTGATGGATGCCTGACCTCTCCAGCACCCACATTGAAAGTTTGCACCCAGTTATTTGGGCGGTTTTCTTCTACTACAAGCATTCCCACTAACCCCATAGCTAAATGCACATGGGTTTGTACATGGCAATGGTAAACAAACGTTCCCGGCTGTCTTGGGCGAATTTCATAAGTTTTGCTTTGCCCGGGAAGTACAAATTTATCACTGGTTTGAGGCACGCCGTCATTACCCTCTCCAGCACTATCAATCCAAGGGTGATCAACCCCATGTAAATGAATAGTATGCGGAAAATAATGGGTGTTTTCCAGCTGTATCCAGATGGTGTCACCCTGTTCCACACGAATTACAGGTGATGGTGCTCTTAACAGAGGATTGGCATCGACACCAACAAAACTATTGGTTGCCATTCCGCGTGATTTAGGAGCAAATACCCACATACCGGGTTGAACACCTGGCGCAATATCAAAGGTTGGGACTAATCCGGCAAAATCTGGAGAGTGACCATTAAGCTCAGCCACCTCCAGTTTGATAATTATCAGATCAGGATCCCCATCCCCATCGATATCATTCTTTTTTATAATTGCATCAGCAGCATAATAGGTGTTCATCAATGCTTCCATTGATATATTGTTCGTTCCTTTAACTTCAGCCACTATTTGGGCGGGGTTATCAGGGTCACATCGTAAAGATTCCTGAATTTTAACACCATCAATAGTTTGCGCTTTACGCCATTCGGTCTCCATTGAACGACATAAAATCTCAACGTCACCTTTAGCAACTTTTGTTGATTTAGGTAAACCCACTACAGCTGATACCGTTAAAGGTATCAGTAATGTCACTATGCCCAGAATAATATTTAGGGGATGTTTCTGCATCATATATACCTTTTTATTTGCAGTTAAATTTATTCATCTTTCATTGAAGTAGAGCTTTTAATATAAGAATCCACTTTCCTTTTAAACCCTTCATTTGAAATGTAGAAAATATATAAAGCAGCAAGCAACACTAATAAATAAACAAGATATGTTGTACCACTAGAACCCTTACCAGATCCAGCCTGGAAAGCCATATGAGCATCTAATCTTTCCCCATTATCCTGAAGCAATGTAATGTGAATCAGGTACTTACCTGCGTCAGCAATGTTACCAATATTCAAGTTAACGGTACCCGATTTATGCTTTTTTGCATCCCTGTGAAAAATAACGGTACCTTCAGGTTCTTTGGTTACTTCAAATTCAACGGCCATATTACGATATCTAATATCTTGATAATCAAATACTAATAGAGTGGTTGTATTCAAATCGGGCAAGTTGCCGCAAAATTCATCCCCAGGATAAGACGTAGGTTGATAAGCAGTGTAGTGAATCCAATGATCTGGTTCTAATTCAAATTTACACTGATCCGTATCTGTACCCGCTGCGCCACCATGAGCCCAAAGTGCTGATGAGAATAATAAGCCTAGAATGCTCAGGAGACTCTTTCTTAATAATTGTTTTTTGTTCATAACACCTTCCTGTTTTTATTTTATTATAGTTTGTTGACAGATCAAAAGCACGCTCAAAAGCAGGCTTAATTTTATATGAAAACAAACGGACTTTAGCATATTGTTATTAGCAAATAAAGACATCTATATTTGGCTTATTGCAAAATATGCAAACTTTCTCCATTATTAACTCTTTCCATCCTATACTTCTTGATATAGATCATAAAAATCGCAGCCTAGCAATATATCAATTTAATTATATTATAATATACTACACTTATAATATATTTGCCATTCTTAATTTCTTTACGTAGACTTCTCTTACCTCTAATAACAGGAAAAAAAATGCCTTCCCTACGTGACTCTTCTGAATGGCAAGCACTTGAAGCACATTATAACGATGTCAGCGATATTTCCATAAAAAAACAATTTAATACTGATAGCCTGCGTTATCAAAAATTATCACTACAGTTCAACGATATACTCTTTGATTTCTCTAAAAATAGAATCACCTATGAAACACTTCCACTCCTCATAAAACTTGCCAAACAGGCAAATCTTGTTGAAAAAACACAAGATATGTTTTCGGGAAAAATGATTAATTCTACTGAAAAAAGAGCAGTGCTTCACACAGCTCTCAGGAACCGAAGCAACACGCCAATATATCTGAATGATAATAACATCATGCTCGATGTCAACAGAGTATTAGCTAAAATGCGCTCCTTTTCTGATAAAGTAAGGTCAGGAGAATGGCGAGGATATACTAATAAAGCAATTACTGATGTGGTAAATATTGGCATTGGTGGCTCTGATTTAGGCCCCAAAATGGTCACCACCGCACTTGAACCGTATTCAACACCTAACTTGACAGCTCACTTTGTTTCTAATGTTGATCAGACCGATATTATCACCACTTTAAAACGCTTAAATCCTGAAACCACATTATTCCTAATTGCTTCTAAAGTTTTTAACACCAAAGAAACCATGACCAATGCGCATACTGCGCGCAAGTGGTTACTCAATTCCGCATTTGATAAATCAGCAGTTAAAAAACACTTTGTTGCCATTTCCACAAATAAAGGAAATGTTTCAGCTTTTGGCATAGATACAGACAATATGTTTGAATTCTGGGATTGGGTAGGCGGCCGCTATTCTCTTTGGTCGGCCATTGGCCTCTCCATTGCAATTTCTATTGGCATGGATAACTTTGAAGAGCTATTAATGGGAGCACATCTGGCTGACCAACACTTTCGTAATACGCCTCTGGAAAAGAACATTCCTGTTACCATGGCCTTGCTTGGCGTCTGGTACAATAATTTTTTTAAGGCCGAGTCACATTGCCTGCTTCCTTATGATCAATCCCTTTATTTTTTCGCTGATTATTTCCAGCAGGGTGATATGGAAAGTAACGGAAAATCAATTACTGTTGATGGAAAAAATGTTAACTACAGCACAGGGCCCATTATTTGGGGGCAAACAGGAACCAATGGACAACATGCTTTTTACCAGTTAATACACCAAGGTACAAAAATGATTCCTTGCGACTTCATGGCTGCGGCTCATGGACATTATGATTCCCCGGTACACCATGATATTTTAATTTCCAATTTCCTGGCACAACCTGAAGCATTAATGCAAGGTAAAACACGGCAAGAAGTTGAAAGAGATATCGGCAAATCAGATCCACTTTTAGTTATGTCTAAAGTTTTTCCAGGTAATAAACCCTCGAATTCTTTTCTATATAAAAAACTAACACCTCGTACACTCGGCACCTTGCTTGCTTTTTATGAACATAAAATTTTCACCCAAGGCGTAATCTGGAACATTAATTCCTTTGATCAAATGGGGGTTGAGCTAGGAAAATTATTGGCTAAAGCTATTTTACCAGAGCTCAAAAGCGGTGAACGTATTAGCAGCCATGATAGTTCTACCAATGCATTGATTAACACCTATAAAAAACTTCGCGACGAACAAAACATATTATAATTTATTTATCGACATTACTTACCACTAATAAAATGTCTAAAAACAGATTCACCATCGTTTTCAGTTTTGTTTTTTTATTACTATTAGGTGCCTGTGACAATTATTCGGCACCC
>CAZNGU010000038.1:6148-9209 GCA_964572325.1 uncultured Methylomarinum sp. | reverse complement strand
AGTGGTACTAGCCAAATAGGCGCATAGCAGGCTATGTAACTGTTTGGCTAGTACCGCTGTGGAGCCAAAAGACCCGTCAGAATTCGGGTATTATTGAATCCTCGTTCCTAAGTATTACATATTTTAGGCTTTAATCCAGTCTTAGCCTGCTTTAATACGAAATCAAAAAAATTGTTCATGATATAGAAACATGGCTAGTAACAAATCACAGGTTGATTGCTAACAGGCTTTCATTTAAAACTTTGAAATTTAATTATGCTGCTTATTTACTTGTTTTCTAAAGTTTAAAACTTAGGAAACCTGACATGAAATAATCAAAATTCATGATAACCTGTGGTTTGTTAATAGCCATGAAAAATAATCATTACAACCAGTTATTAATCAGTAAAAAAGGTGCCCAGTAATAAGGATGACTAAACTCTTTGTGTTTAAGTAATTCGAGTTGTGCTTTTTGTATGGCGGCGGCTTTGGATAAGTTAGTGTCTTTTAGCGATTTATAAAAACTAAGATAAAAATTAAATGCGGCTTCATCGGCTATTTCCCAAAGACTACCCACTGCACTTCTTGCGCCAGATTTGATTGCGGCTCCTGCTAAGCCAAGGACTGATTGTTCATCTCCAGCAGCTGTTTGGCAAGCACTCAATACTAATAATTCCAATGGATTATTCCGGTATCTTGTTAATTCCACAGATTTGGCAAGCTCCTCTATCGTAAAATGACCATCGTAAGCTAAAATAAAATTATTCTCTGGTTTTCCAGAGAAGATGGCATGTGAAGCGATATGTACAATATTTGCTTGAGTGTGAACAAAGGCCTGTTTTATGGCTTGCTTGGTAAATTTTCTGTTTAACATAACTTTACCCCCCATTAAATCTTGTATCGCACTTAGCTCATTGTTTACCATAGGTAAACCAGGTAGGTTTTCTATTGACTCACTAATGCCAGCCAGTAATATTTTTATTTTTGATCGATCCAAAGCTTGAGGGTCAATCAAGTCTAATCCCGGAGTCATGGCCATTGAATATTTTTGAATCAAATATTCTGAACCATCATTTAAGGCAGCGAAAGGGATATTTCGTAGTATTCCCCCTGGGACAAATACCAGAGTTTCAATATTAAATTTTTGTAATTCATGCAGATAAGGTTTTATCAAGTGTTCAAATAATTGTTTGCCTAGGGTTAAATGTAACTGAAGACTTTTTGCTTGTATGGATTTTCTAAAGTCAGCGGCTAGAGCTGTGAGTTGTTGTTTTCCCACGGCAACGGAATAACGACGGATATTTCCTGGAAGTGAAACTAATATTTCAGTACGATCTTTCAGTAAGATGGGGTAGATAATTGCCGCTTTACTGGAAATTGTATCTAATGGTTTTGTTTTAGCTTGAAAACTTGCTATACACGGATCATTAAAGTAATTGCGTAATTCTGATGCCCGATATTGTTCAATAATAGTACGCGCTTCAATCAGCAAGGCATTGATATTTTCAGTATTGTGCAGGGTTTCAGTTTGCTGCAATAAGGCACTGACTAAATTTTGATAAACGGGGGCAATACTGTGATGAAAATTTATATCACTGACCTTGCCCTCCATAGTAATGTCTTGTCGTGTTTTTTCAACTAAATCGAGTGCTCGCCGATAAGATGCGATAGCTTGATCCCTATTTCCTTGCCGCCATAATAATTGCCCCTGTAAACCATACCAGCGGAAAGTCGATTCGGCTGCATTGGCCTGTTCTGCTGCATGTGATGCTTGTTGAGCCAGAAACAATGCCTCTGGAATCAGGTTCTCTAATTGATAAAGTAAAGCCAGGTTACCCATAACAAAAGAATAAGCACGTTTATTTTTAAGTTGTACTGCTAATTGTTTGGCTTGTTGCAGTCTCTTATAAGCTTTTTTTAAGCCGCTATTATTTGATGTGAATGTCGATGTTTTTAAATATTGATAACTTCTGGCTAAATGAATCAAGGCGTAGATTTTATTATCATTATCTGGCAGGGATTGGATGGCTGCATCGGCTTGTTGTAATTCGAACAAAACTTCTTGTTGTTCCACACTCGATTTAATAAGTTGCCGGGCTGAATTTGATAAGGCCAGGGCAGGGTCAATTAATTTATTTCTGAAATGGGTATTGTTTATCGGAAACCCTTCGATTGTTGCGGGATTAGATTTTAGAGTAGCAACGGTAAAACTACTTGCATCTGCTGTTTTTTTGGCTGTACAGAGTGCTTTTAAAGAAGCACTCGCATCAAAAATTTCAGCAGACAAAGGCACAAGCCCTGCTGATAAATTAACATCCGGTGCATTAATTTCAACATTTCCTGATATGCCGGCAGGGCCTGCAGAGGCGCTGATTAAACTTTCAGCAGAAAAAAATCGTTGACCAGAAATAATAATTTCACCACCTTGCCCCGCTCCTGCCTGAGCCACAATTTGACTATTATCTAGAATAACGGTATCTGAGTTAATAGTGACATTACCACCGGTACCCTCATTGACGTTGGCTGTGATTTCTCCATTTTGTAGTCTTAATAGTTCACTTTCAATGGTGACATTGCCACCATTACTTAAATCAGATGAAGCAACGATACTACCTCCTTCAATATCCAGTTGAGGCGTAGTGATAGTAATGTTTCCTGCATCATTACTGCCTTCTGAATTGACAAATATTCCCGCTTGTTCACCAGGCTCGACCTGAATGTTTAGCCTGATTTTTTTATCTGCAATAATAGTTATACTGCCACTCATACCCTGGCTAAGCAGATTTGTATCTGTGCTTATTTCTGATTCGTCATTTAAAGTCAGCGTTCTGGTATTAATGATAATATTACCACCATTACCGGCATCCTCAGCATCACTGGCAATTTCAGCATCACCATTCAAAATCAGGCTGTCACTGCTTAGTAAAATATTTCCACCAGAGCCAGCACCAGTAGAGTCACTTAATAATTCGGCACCCTCATTAAGCTCAATCAGAGGTGCTTCGATACGTAGATTTCCAGCTTGTGCCAAACCCTCGGTTGGACTAGAAAATAAGCTACTTCCGAAAAGATTAATAGAGTC
>CAZNGU010000038.1:0-6048 GCA_964572325.1 uncultured Methylomarinum sp. | reverse complement strand
CCAAACCCTCGGTTGGACTAGAAAATAAGCTACTTCCGAAAAGATTAATAGAGTCGCGCATTTTTATATCAATGGCCAATTCGGAGCCCATAGCATTTCCTTCAGCTACTGAAATAATACTAAAATCAGTGGCATTTAATAGAGCACCTCTTAAAACCACTGAGCCGTTAGGGTCACCACTGACATCAAAGCCAGTAACATCTTCCTCCCCTATTAGTGTGATTAGACCCAGCTGACTAAACGTATCGAGTTCAGGATTTAAAGAAACGGCTACTTCTCCAGCTGATGCGACACTGGCGAGTAATATATTTCCACCTCTAATGATGACTGCAGGGTTGTCAGTATTATTGATGTTGATATCACCTGCTACTATGGAAAAACTAGTGCTATCGGCTAGAGTTAGTTGGCTATTATTCAGTATAATTGAACTGGGGGTATTGCCTAAAAAACCAAAAGCAGCAGGCGTTGCAGAGGATAAAATAGGTGCGTTAAATTCTGCAACATTAAAGCGCTCAGTATTAGAGAACGCTAGATAGTCAGCCGTTGTTAAGTTAAACGATCCATTAATACTGATTTCAGCATTGGCACCTAAAATAACACCGTTAGGGTTAATCAGGAAAAAATTGGCTGCATTGATAGCCGAGGTTAATCTGCCGTCAATATTTGAAATATTACTTCCAGTGACTCGGCTAATAATATTAGAAATACCATTATTACCAGTAAAAGTAGCTGATTCGGAACTATTTAAACTAAACTGTGAGAAACTATGAAATAAATTTCCTCCTTGTTGTGAGCCAAAGGTTTCAGGAATAATAAAGTTTGGCCCGATGGCTTGTACTGCAGCGGAAGGGCCTATGCTTCCATCACGCACAACTTGGGCAACAACAGCTTGAGAAATAAGATATATAAGGATACAAGTATGGAGAGCAGGTTTTATTTTATCTGACATAGATGATATCCCCATTACCAATTGAATTGTGTGGCAAAATGAAAGCCATCATCTTGTAGATTCGACTCTTGAAAGAGTTTTATCTCTCTAAAAGCATGCCCCCAATAAAACTGAAAAGAGGCATATTTAGAAAAAGAACCTAATAGACCCAGACCGGCACTGCTTAAAGTACGCGGGCCATTTGTCGCACGCTCTTGATTGCTGGAATAGCCAGCATCTACAAAGCTTGCCAGTTCGATCAGAATAGTAGGTGAGTTGGAGCGCCAGAGGGGTATACGATATTCAATAGAGCCGACCACCCCATTATCGCGTACTAACAGGTTTTCCCGATAACCCCGAACAGTACCGAAACCGCCGACAGAGAACTGCTCGACACCTAAAAGAGCTGAATCTGAAAATTGAAAATCAGTGCGTACAATAACTTTAGAATCGATAAAATCAAACTTTCTGGCCCATTGTAATTGACCTAGAACATGCAAAAATTGGCCATCTGCTATTTTTCCACTATTTTGGGTTGCGCCTAGAACATCCAGGCCAAGACTAAGAGTGGTACGAGCAGCAAATACTTGATGGTTGTCGTTATAGAGCCAGTTTTGCCCAAACCGCAATACGGCTATTTTTGATAAGCCATTTTCAGGGCCATCTGAAAACGAAAACCCCGAGCCTAATAGAAATGATTTGGTTTTACGGTATTCCCCCGTCAAAAACAATTCAAGATGATTTTCTAGCGATTGAAAAACAGTTTGTTTAAGCGTTACACCATAAGTTTGTGAGCGGCTTTCTATGTTGAGATCAGCAAAGTTTTTGTCAATAATTTCACTCTCAATCCACTGGAAATGTAAATCAAGAGAAGTACCAGACGAATGGAGCGGTATTTCATATCTGGCAGCTAAATCGTTAAGTCCCTCGGTATAATTGAAGTCTACAAAGAGTTGGTCTGCTATGCCTGTCACATTACCGTGATATAGCTTGACCTGTCCTGTTTCTGCGCCAATTGTTGGAGAATGTATATTATTTGCGCCGAGGCTTATTGAATAAGGTCTTTCCTCTTCTATAGATACATATAAATCACTTTCCCCAAATTGATTAGCGGGTACTAGTTCAGCATCGATTTTTCGTATTCTATTATCCCGTTGTAACAGCTGTAATTGCCGCTCTAGTGTGATGATGTTGAGGGCTGGGTTCGCTGTATTTTGTAATCGTTTTTTAATATATTTTTTTGGAAAACGACCGTCCGTTTTAATTTGTAGTGCATTAAGTTTCCCCTGGATAATATGAAACTCTACGGTATTATTAACAATTTTTTGTTCGGGTAGCACAGCGCCAGAGCTAATATAACCTTGTTTTATATAGCGTGCGGTGAGTTCATCACGAAGTGTTTGCAGATCTGAGAAAGATAATTTTCGATTAAGATAAGGTTTTGAAATTTCAGTAAGTTCAGAATGAGATAACAGGGTATTTCCAAGAATCGTAATTTTTTTTATTAAAATTCGCTGTGTGGAAGGTATTTGATGAGCATCTGTTTGGCTCAATGGAATAGGGGGTAAGGTGAATTTCTCTATTGCCAGTTCTTTGCTCTGGATGGGGAAGTCAGAGTGGTTCGTTGAGCTAGAATCAGTCTCTGCAAGGCTTATTTCTGAGCAAAATAATATGATGATTCCAACGTTGAAAAATTTTAAAAATAGCTGCTTTATGTTGTAATGTACTGAAATCATAATGGTTCAGCTTATTTTATACATGCTTTTATGGCAAAATATGTGCTTCAATAGTTTATCTCGTCGTATCTAGTAAGCTTCAAATACACTAAGGAACGAGAATTTAATAATATACGAAAGTTTGACGCAGGATTTTGGTTTCACAGTGGTGTTAGCCAAATAGGCGCATAGCAGGCTATGTAACTGTTTGGCTAACACCGCTGTGGAGCCAAAAGACCCGTCAGAATTCGGGTATTATTGAATCTTCGTTCCTAAGTAGTTACATCTCGTCTAATATGGCTGAATATATTATTGTATTATTTGAGAAAAAATAATCTCATCTATCGTAAAATTGATTCCACTAGTCTAACCCAATAGCTTGCACCTACTGTTAATATTTCGTCATTAAAATCATAATTTGGATTATGTAATAAACAGTCACCGTTTGAAGAACCATTTCCCAGCCATATATAGCAACCGGGCTTTTCTTGTAGCATAAAAGAAAAATCTTCCGAACCCATGCTGGGAATGGGTTGAAGATTGACTTGTTCAACGCCTACTAATGTTTGTGCAACCTTTGTTGCTATATCAGTTTCTTTTTGCGTATTATAAGTTACTGGATAGCCCGGATTCTCAGGATTTATTGCAATTTTAGCAGACAAGTCGAAGCTGTCTGCTGTAGCCTGGCTTATCTGTTTAATCCGGCTTTCAAGCAATGCTTGCACCTCCTTATTAAAACAACGAAAAGTTCCTCTTATGAATACCGAATCAGGGATTGCATTCCAGGTATTCCCTCCATGTATTTGAGTGATGCTTAATACTGCAGCATCAGCCGGGTTTACATTTCTGCTAACAATGCTTTGTAAACTAGTAATAAGCTGAGCTGCAGCAACTAACACATCATTTCCTAAATGAGGCATTGCCGCATGAGTGGCCTGTCCTGATAAGGTGATTTCAAAACAATCAAAAGCCGCCATCATAGCGCCAGGTTTTATAGCAAAGTGACCGGCAGGAATATCAGGAAAATTGTGTAAGCCAAACACACAATCTGCCGGAAACAGCTCGAATAAACCATCTTCAATCATTTGTCTGGCACCGGCACGACCTTCCTCAGCAGGTTGAAAAATAAAATAAACCGTACCATTAAAATCGCCATGTTCTGCGCAATATTTGGCTGCACCTAATAGCATCGCCGAATGGCCATCATGCCCACAGGCATGCATTTTTCCTTCATTTTGTGATTTATAGGAGAATTGGTTTTTTTCAGTAATGAACAAGGCATCCATATCGGCACGTAAAGCTATTTTTTTAGTGCTGTCTCCTTGTGACAAACTGGCAACTACCCCGGTAATTCCAAGCCCTTGATGAACATCTAGGCCAAAGCTGATTAATTTTTCAGCAATAAATGCAGCTGTCTGAGTTTCTTCAAATGCTGTTTCAGGATGTTGATGAAGGGTTTGTCGCCACCAACGCATAGTATCAGCCTGGGCTTGAATTTCTTTATAAATAGTCATAAAAAGTATTATTAATTAATTGCTTACAGCTACTATTTGGTAAAAATAAAAGAAAATTCAAATAAATACTTGTTCTCCTTCTGTTCTTGGTATAGTATTAACAAAAACGAATAGAGAACGCGCATGAAAAAGATCTCTCAATTAACCAGAAAACAACAGCAGCTTTTAGATTTTTTGATAGAGAATCAGGAACAATTTTCTCAGCCACCAACACTTGATGAATTGTGCTTGGCAATGGGATTAAAGTCCAGAGGATCTTTACATAAACATATTCAAGGATTGGTTAACTCGGGTTATGTTGAAGCATTTAATGGTAAGCAACGGGGAGTACGCCTAAGTGCCCAATGTTTATCTGAAAATACAATATTAAAGGGACAAGAACAAGGTACACCCTTTGTTGGTGCAATAGCTGCCGGTACGCCCATAGAAGCTCTGGAAAATATTTGTTATATGAATGTACCAGATGAAATTAAAACAGAAAAACCTTGTTACATTCTTCAAGTAAAAGGTGATTCCATGATTGATGATGGTATTTTTGATGGTGACTGGGTGATTATTGAACAGCAAAGTCACGCTAGAAATGGCCAGATTGTTGTTGCATTAATTGATAAGTCGGATGCAACACTAAAATATATTGAGCAATACCCCCACGAAACTGTTTTGATCCCTGCCAACAAAAATATGCAAGTGATGCGTTTTCACCCGCAACAGGTAGAAATTCAAGGCGTTTTAGTAGGACAAATGAGAAGTTATAAATAATTTTAGAAAACCTAAAAACAAACACAAAATCGAGGATAAATCATGATTACACCTATTCACATGCAAGATCAGGTTAACAACAGGATTGAAGATTTTATGGATGAAAATACACATTATGACTGGGATGAAATTTTTCAAAATGCCAGTACATTTTCTCTGCTTATACTTTTTATGACCTTGGGGTTAAGCTGGTAATCCTTCAAAGGAAAAACATTATTCCCATGCGATATGCATGGGAATAAATTTGGTATTATAAAATATCCAAAATAAGAAATAGCACGGCCGTTAAACCAAGACCACAATGGATAACACCATTGATACTGGCATAAGGTTTTAAGATACCACCTTCAGGTAATTTTTTAACAATATCCAGATGCTTAATAGCAGGGTAAGCTCCGTTAAATTGTAAAGCGACAATCAGAACGACAGCTACAATAAAAGCCAGCATACTAAAACTATGAGGGTAATGTGATGATGCCCCCATAAAAAATAGCATGGGAATAGAAAATAAAGTGTTGGTTCTTGATGCTAAACCCGCAGTAGCTAAAGCACCGGCTGCTTCAGGTATTGCCTCACCACCGTCGGCAAGCTGAGTTGCAGACGCAATAACAATTTGTTGATTAGGCCAAATGATTAACCAGACATTCAAAAACATAAATAAGCCAAGTAATGCGCCTACATAAATATCCATTGACATTGCGCCACCGCGTATAGCAAAAATACCCAGGCCGGTAAGTAATGTAAACATGGCTCCCCAGCGAAACCACCATAAAGCACGGGGTACCAGTTTTTGTATAGCATCTGATTTTGAAGCGCCATCCGCTTCTTTAAAGTATTCTGTTTGGACAAAATTAAAGTAATAAAGCAAACCAATCCAGGCAATACCGGCCATAAAATGCCCCCACCTCAGCAGCATTTCAAAACCCATTGATGTTGTAAATAAATCCATAGCAACCTCTCGTTTATAATTATTGTATAGCCACATTATTTATCTTTGCAGCAATGGAATATACGCATATAAACAAGGGTGTTGTCAATTTCTTTTTGTGAGGTGATATAACTTAGGGAGCTGGAAATAACTAATTGTCCAATATTGGGCAGGATTTTTGTTTGCATTCAATTGTGTAACAAT
>CAZNGU010000037.1:0-9294 GCA_964572325.1 uncultured Methylomarinum sp. | reverse complement strand
TGAAGACGAACAAAAATACCGCGCTAGTTGCTCAAGTTATTTCGTACCCATTCCTAACGGTGTAGCTGAAACTGTTGCGTAGTTTACTATGTACATGTTTCAGCCGCTTGTTTTCGGCCAAAATTGACTCATTATAATTTCCATTCTTGAGCTACAGCTTTTTTCCAATAACATCGACAATATCCAGTGCTCGACAGCAATAGCCGCGTTCATTATCATGCATTAATGAAATACCGATTTGCCGTTTGTTGCTTAAGCTTAATTGATTCATTAAAATAATTAAGGAATATTGTGTACCTATAAAGTCAATACTGACTCTCTCATGTCCCCATGCACCATAGTCACAATTCAGGATGCCTGCTAAATCCCCTTTTGCATATTTTTCAAAAAGCTCGGTACATTCTTGCAATGAAGTATCACGAGAAAGGGTGGCAGTAATATCCATAATAGAGACGATTTCAGTAGGTACTCGATAAGAAAAGGAGTCCAGTTTACCTTCAAGTTCTGGAAGTACTAAAGCGGTAGATGCACCTACATTAGTTTTTGTTGGAATAATAGATGCGGCTTGAGTTCTACCCAGGTGAGCAGCTTTATGGAAGCCGTCAAGTAAATGCTGGTCGGAGAGTGCGGGATGGATTGTGATAATTCGGGCGTAGTCGATGCCAATATGCTTATCCAGAATATAGGCGAGTGGGGTCATGGCATTACCGGTGCAGGTGCTGGCTGAAATGACGTGGTGTTTATTTTTATTATATGCTTTTTCGTTGACACCATAGACCAGGCTCATATCACCACCGGCAATATTCCAGCTGCAAATAATCTTTTTGGTTATTTCAAGCTCGATAAGGTAACGCAGGTCTTCAATAACGGCAGTGCCCGTTGCATTAATAAGCACATCTATTTTTAAATTTCTTAATGTCACCAGGCTACTGTTTTTCTCAAGACCCAAGCGTCGATCAACTTGTAAGTAGCGTATTTTTTTGCCAGCAATAATCAGGTGGTCACCTTCAAAATCCACTGAGAAAGGAGGCTTGCCATAGGTGCTATCATGAGCAATTAAATAGGCGACTTGCGAGATTGGCATAACATCACAGACTACGCAGATATTAAAGCGCCCTTTAGTGGACTGGATGTAATTAGTGCGTAATAGTGAGCGACCTACTCGCCCTAACCCAACAATACCCAAAGTTGTAGTCATCAATTATCTCCTTTTGAACAGGGTTTAGTCAAAAAAGCTAAAAATAAGAATCTAATACAAAAAATATAAATCACTATAGTTAAATGTAGAGGGTTTCACGTTATTTAGCAATAAGATTTGTTAGCTATTGAACAATGGACGAAGGTTTATTCCTTAATTGCTTTAAAACCAATATCGGTTCGATAAAAAACCTGCGTCCAATGGATTTGTTCAGTGAGGAGATAGGCTTGTTGTTGAGCTTCTTTCAGAGTATTTCCTAAGGCACAGGCACATAAGACACGGCCGCCTGAAGTAACTATATTGCCATCGGTTACAGCGGTTCCAGCATGAAAAACTTTACTATCATTGAGTTCCTTATTGGGTAAGCCGGAAATAATATCGCCTTTTGTATAATTATCTGGGTAACCTCCAGAAGCAAGAACAACGCCTAAGGCAGCACGTTTATCCCAGTCGCTAGTCATTGTGTGTAGTGTGTTATCCAGGGCTGCCAGGCACAGCTCAACCAAGTCGCTTTTCATGCGCATCATAATGGGTTGTGTTTCTGGGTCACCAAAACGGCAATTGTATTCCAATACTTTGATATTGCCTTCTGGACTAATCATTAATCCGGCATATAAAAAACCGGTATAAGAAAAACCGTCTTCTTGCATACCTTTTAAGGTAGGGTTAATAATTTCATCCATCACTTTTTGATGGATCTCAGGCGTTACAACAGGTGCTGGAGAATAAGCACCCATACCTCCTGTATTAGGGCCTTTATCGCCATTATCTCTGGCTTTGTGATCTTGCGAGGTGGCCATGGGCAAGGCAACATCACCTGCTGCAATCACTATAAAACTAGCTTCTTCGCCTTCCAGGAATTCTTCAATGACAACACGGTGGCCGGCTTCTCCAAAACCATTACCGGATAGCATATCTTCAACTGCTGCAATGGCCTGTTGTTCTGTTTGCGCAACTATTACCCCTTTTCCGGCTGCCAGTCCATCAGCTTTAACTACAATTGGCGCACCTTTACTTTTGATGTAGTCAATAGCGGCTGTAGCATCTGTAAATGACTGGTATTCAGCGCTTGGGATTTTATGTCTGGCCATAAAGTCTTTACAGTATGTTTTTGAGCCTTCCAGTTGTGCTGCTTTTGCAGTAGGGCCAAAACACTTTAAGCCGGCTGCAGTAAAAGTATCAACAATGCCAGCTACCAAAGGAACTTCAGGGCCTATGATGGTTAATGCAATATTATTTTCGTGAGCAAAACCGATTAATGCGGAAATATCTTCAACATTAATGGGAACATTTTCTACATCTTGCTCCAGAGCTGTACCCGCATTGCCGGGTGCAACAAATACTTTTGCAACTTTAGTGGATTGTCTGGCTTTCCAGGCTAGCGCATGTTCGCGACCGCCACTACCAACGATGAGTATTTTCATAGTCGTTTTTTATTACTAGAATAGATTAGTGTCTGAAATGGCGCATTCCGGTAAAAACCATAACAATATTATGTTCATCTGCAGCTTCTATGACTTCATTGTCTCGCATGGATCCGCCAGGTTGAATAATGGCAGTTATACCCGCCTCTGCTGCGGCATCAATACCAACCCTAAAAGGGAAAAATGCATCTGAAGCCATTGCTGAACCGGCAACAACTAATCCTTCATCCGCTGCTTTAATTCCGGCTACTTTGGCTGAATAGACGCGACTCATTTGACCCGCACCTACTCCGATGGTTTGGTTGTTTTTACAATAGACAATGGCATTGGATTTAACAAATTTTGCGACTTTCCAGGCAAATAACATATCTGCCATTTGTTGTGGCTCAGCTTGGCGTTTGCTGACAACTTTAAGCTCTGACTGGGTGATTACTCCCAGGTCTTTATCCTGAACTAATAAACCACTGGCGACGCGTTTAAAATCAAGTGTAGCTCCTGGGTTACCCCATTGGCCACATTCCAATACCCTGACATTCTTTTTTTCGGCTAATAATGTTTTGGCAGCAGAATTTATAGTAGGTGCAATAATCACTTCAACAAATTGGCGTTTAATTATTTCAGCGGCAGTTTCTGAATCCAATGCCTGGTTAAAGGCAATAATGCCACCAAAAGCTGATGTTGGATCAGTAGCATAGGCTAAATCATAAGCTGCTAGAATATTTTCTGCCTGCGCTACACCACAAGGGTTTGCATGTTTAACAATGACACAAGTGGGTTGATCTGAAAATGATTTAACGCATTCCAGTGCGGCATCGGCATCGGCAATATTATTATAAGATAACGCTTTACCCTGGATTTGCTTGGCGGCGGCAATGGTACCCGATAGCGGATTTTTTTCTATGTAAAAAGCCGCATTTTGATGGGGGTTTTCACCATAGCGCATGGACTGAGAATGGTGAAATTGTAAATTTAGAGTAGCCGGGAATTGTATTTTATTGACAGTCGCTAAATAGGCGGCAATTGCAGTATCATAACGTGCTGTATGTTCAAAGCTTTTTAATGCCAGGCTAAAGCGTGTTTGCTGACAAATACTAACATCATTCTCTTTAAGTTCATTAATAGTTGGCATATAGTCATTGGGGTCAACAATAACAGTGACATCGGCATGATTTTTGGCCGCTGCACGGATCATGGTTGGGCCGCCAATATCAATATTTTCAATAGCTGTTGCCAGGTCGCAATCTGGGTTTGCAATGGTTTGTTCAAAGGGATAGAGATTAACTACGACTAGATCAATAGCATTGATGTCATTGTTAGCCATTACCTCATCATCCATACCTCTGCGACCTAGAATGCCACCATGTATTTTAGGATGCAGGGTTTTTACTCTACCGTCCATCATTTCAGGAAAACCGGTGTAGTCTGATACTTCTGTTACCGGGATATTATTTTCAGCCAGCAGTTTTGCAGTGCCTCCAGTGGAAAGTAGTTCTATGCCAAGTTGATTAAGTTCCTGGCAAAATTCCAGGATGTTTGATTTATCTGAAACACTGATTAATGCGCGAGAAATTGTTTTATTCATGTCGCCTCAAAAGGGTATTTATGCAGGAAAAAGAGATGATATTGAGAAAGTCAGCGAAAATGCTGCTGTGCTTCTTTAAGTTAAGCCGTAAAGCTCAATCTTTTTGCGTAGCGTGCTACGGCTTAAGCCTAAAATTTTAGAGGCTTTGGTCTGGTTTTGTCCGCAATGTCTTAAAGTAGTTTCAATCAGAGGTTTTTCTACTTCGCTGATAAGCATTGCGTGAAGACCTGTCGTTTCATGACCATTAAGCTGGACAAAGTAATTTTCCAACGTTTCTTTAACATGGGCAGATAAAGGGGCTGGCATTACTCCGTCGGTAATATTGATGATTTCAGCAGTTTGTGGCATTTATTATTTTTATAAAATAGCTGGCGGTAGTTAATAGACTAATTCAATGTCAGAAAACACAGAATTAACCATGGCAATTTGTTGTGAAGGATCCAGTATCTGGAAAATTTCTTTTTTACGGTGTTCAGGAATAGCACCTAAATGTCCAAAGTACCAGGCAATATGTTTTCTGGCTATCCTAACACCGCTTATATTTCCATAAAAGCTATATAAGTGTTCCAGATGATTATTAATTACTGTTTGTATCTCTTTAATTGTTTGTTTTTGCTGATTTTTAGTATTGTTCAGCTGTTGCAGTATTTCTTTAAAAACCCATGGTTTACCCTGCGCTGCCCGCCCAATCATCAAGGCATCGGCTCCGGTAAAATCAAGTACTTGCTGGGCTTTCTCTGCATTATTAATATCGCCATTGGCTATGATGGGGATATTAACAGATTGTTTGACCTGTTTAATAGTTTTATATTCAGCTTCGCCGTTAAATTTGCAGGCTCGGGTTCTGCCATGAATAGTTAACGCTGCAATGCCGGACTGTTCTGCAATTTTTGCAATATTAACAGCATTTTTATTTTCTACATCCCAGCCTGTACGAATTTTAAGTGTCACAGGAATACTAACGGCATTAACTGTGGCATCTAAAATTTGTCGTACCAAGGTTTCATTCTTGAGCAGGGCGGAGCCAGCGGCTACAGAGCATACTTTTTTAGCTGGACAACCCATATTAATGTCAATAATATGAGCGCCACGTTGTTGATTTAGCAAGGCGGCATCTGCCATTTGCTTAGGATCAGTTCCTAGAATTTGTACCGAGCGTATACCGCTTTCGCCACTATGATCTGTTTTTAGTAAAGTCCTTTTGTGTTGTTGTAATGCTGGGTTGGAAGCCACCATTTCAGAAACAGCTAGCCCTACACCAAAGTGACGACACAATTCACGAAAAGGTCTATCGGTAATTCCGGCCATAGGGGCAAGAATCAGATTATTCTTAAGGGTGTAGGAGCCTATTTGCATAAAATAAAGTGGGTCAAAGGATCAAGTGACACAGAAGCTTTATTGTTCTAAGGCTTTTACCTTGAACCTTGCGCCTTGTACCTTTAGTCCGCTTTTATATCCTTATCATATTCATCAGTGAAGATAGGATTACATTTATCTTCCTCATTTAGTTTAACAATTTCATCAGGATAAATATGCCAAAAGGATTTATCAATAGAGGCGTTTTTATAGTTTTCCTTATTAGCGTGGGTGAATGGACACCACCAGTTTTCTACCGCTTTAACCAGGTAGGCATGCCATTCCATTAGGGCAACACTATAAGGACAATAAAGGGTGCAATTAGCTATCCAGTATAATTTAGATTGGGCAAAACTAAATTTGAAAGAGCCATCCATTTTAATTTGGTCTTTCATGCTATATCGGTGACTACTTCTATCTGGAATGAAATCACCCCACTTTTTTAGGTTTTTTGCGCCACAAAAAACCATGCTGTAATACGTTGAATAAGCACTGGCAATAACAAAGGGTAAGCTCAAAATGGGTAAATAAACCAATATAAGTCCTATCGTTCTGGATAAAATGGACATTTTTTTATGATTGGCACCTATTTGAATTCTATCAGCAGCACATTGTTCACAAGCTTTCATTTTTTTTCTCGTCTTTTTGGGGTAATATTTTTTTTGGGTTAAGTAAGCGATAAACACTTAAACAGCCGGCACAGCAAAAATGTTGCTGTCCATCTTTGGTTTCTAGTTCAAATCCAGCTATTTCTACGGGTAGGTCGCAGAGTACGCACCCTTTTTTAGTTGATTTCATTTGCCCTAGAGGCCTAGGTTTTGGTTGCAGTATTAATATAATCCATTGATTTAATCTAATTAAAAGTATCTATTAGGATTTTTAAGCCAAGCTGTTGAAAATCGTGGAGCGACAATTATAAACTGTTAGAAACAGAACAGAAATAGGTTTTTAAATATTCTGTTTCGGGAATGGCAGGATGAATGGGGTGATCCGGGCCTTGTGAGCCGTTGCCAAAAAACAGCAGGTGCCGGTCTATATGGCGTGCTGAGGAGCGTAATATTTCATGTAAATTGTTTTTGCTTAAATGATGAGAGCAGGAAGCAGATACCAGAATGCCATTTTTGTTTAAAACTTGAAGTGCTAATTGATTCAAACGGTGATAAGCCTGGTAGCCCGCTTTAAAATCTTTTTTTCTTTTAATTAGTGCGGGAGGGTCTAATATAATGACATCATAATGTTCATTATTTTCTCGTGCCCGTTTTAAAAAATCAAAAACATCCTGCCGGATAAATTGCATATTAGCACTTACCCGGTTTAATTCTGCACTGCTTTGTGCCAGTGTTAATGCTGGTTCTGAGCTGTCAACACAAGTTACTTCAGATGCACCGGCAATTGCAGCTGGAATACCCCAGGCTCCAGAATAGGAAAACAAATCAAGCACTCTTTGTTGCTTACAAAGTTTTGCAGTATAGGCTCGACTCTCTCTGTGATCATAAAACCACCCTGTTTTTTGGCCGTCAAGCACATTTATTTTAAATAAAGTATTATTTTCTTCAATGATAATTGATTCGGCTAAGTTGCCATAGATCACTTCGGACTCTTGCGATAAATTTTCCAGCTGTCTTTGGCTATTATCATTTTTTAATATAATGGCTTCTGGAGATAATAATTCAAGTAGTGTATTGATTAGGCTTTCTTTTTGTTTTTCGATCCCTGCGGTGGTGATTTGTACAGATAAAACGGAGCCGAAGCGGTCAATAATGAGACCTGGCAGGCCGTCACTCTCTGCAAAAACTAAGCGATAGAACGGTTTGTCAAATAGACGTTCTCGTAATGCCAGTGCTTGACTTATTCTTGTTTTAAAAAAATTGCTTCCTACTTTGGCAGAAGGCTTTCTGGCAATTATACGTGCACAGACTAATGTGTTCGGATTGATATAAGCGCTGCCTAATGGTTTGTTGTTACTGTCTTTTATTATCACCATATCACCCGGTGAAAAAGCATCCAAAGGACTGCGCCTGGTATCTACTTCATTGCTAAATACCCATAAATGGCCTTTGCGCAGACGTTTATCTTCGTTTTTCTTTAAGTAAAGTTCGGGATGTGCCATAAAAACTGTAAATTCAAATTAATTTAAAATGATAACCACCCATTTTGTCCGTCGGGGTGGCAAGATCAAGTGCTATTTCAATGACTCTATCTGGAGCCATTTTGTCTGAGTAAGTGTTCATGTAGTCTTTAGGATAAAAAGTTCTTTCAGCAAAGTCTACACCGGTAAAGCTCTGTAATGTGAGCTTGATAGCGGGGAGGTTTTGCTCAAACATAGCTTGGTTAACAAAGGCTGTTTTAAAAATAGAGCGCTGCTTGTTTATGGTTTGAAACGAGCCATGCAGAATAGTTATTTCATTACGATTTTTATATACAGGCAACTGGCAATTTAAGGTATAACAGATTTTACTTAGCCAGGGTCTTACTGTGCTATTTTGAGTCAGCTGATAGCCTTTAAAAAAATAAACTTGCAAACCAAGAATAATAATGAATAGGCCTGTCCACAAGCCCCAGTGAGCAGAACGTTTTGCTGCTAGTTTAGCAGGGAAAAGTATTTCGTTAGTTTTAAATAGATTGGGTTGCTCTTCGTTAGTTAAATGTTCCAAGGCATTAAATAGGGATGAACATTGATTGCAAGTTATCATGCCCAGTGATGAACGGAGTTTTGTTGCCGTCACATGCTGTTGTTGTTTGCATATTGTGCATTGGGTGTACAAAGGATTAGTCATGCTTTATGCCATCAAGCCTACACCAGTCTTCTTGACTGACAGGCGTTGCTATTTGAATATTAAATGCTTGATAAGCTGTCGTTACTGAGGCTGCTTGTTCATTTAAAATGCCTGATAATATCAGTTGGCCGTTTGCTTTAAGCAGGTTTGAAATGGGTTCAGCCATCTCACAAAGTGGTTTGGCTAGAATATTAGCAATGACAATATCTGCTTGAAATGGAGTGAATTGTTCGGGTAAATAACATTTTATTTTGTCTGCTACCTGATTCTTTTCCGCATTGTAATGCGTTGCTTCTATTGCCTGAGGGTCTATATCAACAGCATGTGCCTGCTTTGCTCCTAATAATACGGCTGCAATGGCCAAAATGCCAGATCCACAGCCATAGTCAATGACTATTTTATCTTTTAGTGGGTGGCTTGCTAGCCATTCCAGGCATAATGCGGTAGTTGGATGAGTGCCCGTGCCAAATGCCAACCCAGGATCCAGCGTTAAGCAAACAGTATCCTGCTGATTTTTTGTTTCTGTTGTTTCCTGCCCCGTAGCGCATACCCATAAAGAATCAGCAAATTTCATGGGTTGGTAGTGCTCCATCCAGGTTCTTTCCCAGATTTGGTCTTGCAAAATCTCTTGATACCAGTCTTTCAATGACCGGTCTTTAAAATGGGAAAAGAGTAAGGCTTTGACAAGTTCGGGTTCGGCATCCAATTCAAACAAGGCAATGACTTTAGTGAGCCGCCATATTTTGGTTTCACCAGGCGCTGGTTCATAAACAGGCTGGTCTTCAGCATCCATATAAGTGACAGAAACTGCACCGAGTTCACTAAAGAAATCTGAAACTTTGCTTGCTATATTTTTACCAGTGATAACAGAGAGTTGATGCCAGGCCATAAGAAGATTGAATGGAAGCGGAAAGAATGTTTAGGGAGATGGAAAAAAATAATCATCCAATCTTGCGG
>CAZNGU010000036.1:0-9307 GCA_964572325.1 uncultured Methylomarinum sp. | reverse complement strand
TCCTCCTCATTTAACTCAAAAGTGCCCCGGACTAAGCTCAGCTATTTAGTCCGGGGTTTTAAAAACCAAGGAATCATTATTTAAGGTAAAATGGTAGAAAAATAATAATAACCTTGATAATGAACACACCCTCGAATTTTAGTTTTTTCAAAGACAGAATCAGGCGCATTTTACCCAATTCTCAAGCCGTTGCTTTAGCGCTCATTCTCATCATTGGATTTATGCTAATCTATGCATTATCCGATATTTTAATGCCCGTTTTTGCATCAATTATACTGGCCTACCTTTTGTTGGGCATTGTTGAAAAATTAGAAAAAAAACTCCCTCGATTAGCCGCCGTCCACTTGGTTTTCTCTGGATTTCTAACCTGTCTAGGGCTTTTTCTATTTGTATTAATGCCTATGATTTCCAGCCAGGCCGTGCAATTAATACAAAGAACGCCTGAAATAGTTAAAAAAGCACAATCAGAAATTATGCGTTTGCCTGAATTACATCCGCAATATATTACTGAGAACAGTGTCAGGGAAATTATGAACTCTATTCAAGTAGAATTAATAAATTTTGGACAAGACCTGCTTTCAAACTCTGCCGACTCATTTGTCGGCCTGGTCTCAGCCATTATTTATTTATTCCTGGTACCCATGATGGTGTTTTTTTTCTTAAAAGACAAAAACACACTACTTGCCTGGTTTGTTAAATTCTTACCTAAGGATCGTAGCCTGACTATTAAGGTCTGGAAAGAAATTGATCTACAAATTGCAAATTATGTCAGAGGGAAATTTGCAGAAGTTTTGATTCTTGCCTCTGCCAGCTATATTACCTACTCCTTTTTAGATCTAAATTACGCGGTATTACTTTCTGTATTAATGGGCTTATCTGTCGTTATCCCCTATGTAGGTGCAACCCTGGTTACCTTTCCAGTTTTGGGTGTGGCTGTTATGCAATGGGGGTTTACCGCAGATGAATTTATGTATGTTGCTATCGCCTATTCAATCATTCAGGCCATTGATGGCGTAGTGTTGATTCCCTTACTATTTTCTGAGGCTGTTAATCTTCACCCCATTGCCATTATCGTTGCCATTTTATTTTTTGGCGGACTCTGGGGTTTTTGGGGGGTGTTTTTTGCAATTCCTCTGGCAACCGCCGTTAAAGCCATAATCAATGCCTGGCCAACACTGGCAGAATCGCCACAGGATACTTATACTTCTTTTTAATTTCCGTAACCCTGCCTTCCAAGACGGGTAGAGACACTTGCTATTTAACTTGAATACCTTCTAACTGTTGCCAGGATAATTGTTGCGATTTCTGATAGTCCCGTTCTGAAATAGACTGGTGCTGAATCTTAATTTGCTCTTTAAAGTGCGTATACTGAGCACAAAGAGAAAAATACTCTGCCAGTAAAGCCGAAAAACCAGAGGCATTCCCTCGACACCGTCTTTTTGCAATTATCAGGGCTTGGGGTAAATAACGCCAGTAACTCAAGGCATTTTTTCGAGTCAGAATTTTATACAAATAACTCAGTTTTTCATTCCCGACCCGATATTGGCTTTGCAAAACAGGATCAATTAATTCCAAATGTCTCATTACCCGGTTAAAATAAGCTTTTGGCTGATAAATACCCTCAAGAATGCACAAATAATTCTGTTCCGCCTGCTGCACTGAAAAATGATAAGGAATAAAATTAATAATACCATCGGAATTATTACCACTACTGGCTTTAAGTAAACGACCCTCTTTTTCCATACGACGCATTAAACCGGTGTAAGGCAAGGCATTTAATAGCCCTGCCATGACAATAGGGGCATTACTGGCATTAACGAAATCAATAAATTGTTCAATAGACTCGTTAGTATCGTTATCAAAGCCATAGATCATTCCCATCATTACACCGGCACCGGTCTGTTTAGAAATAAAGTTTAATTTTTCAAGCAGACTTTTTTCACCCCTGAGATTCTGTTTTTTCTTGGTTTCCAATAAAGAAGCTTCATTCGGCGTTTCCACTCCATAAAAACCATTAATGAAATTACATTGCTGAAACCACCGCCTTAATTCAGCCATAATCGGGGTATCATCGGCCAAACGCAAGGTTAATTCTGTATATTTAGGATGATGATAAGTAATGTTCTCGCCTATACGATAAAGGTTTTTCAGTACTTCCAGTGCTTTTCTGGGGTTTCCGATGAAATTATCGTCTACTATAAATACCTGCCCCATCCAGCCTAACGCTTTCATTTGCTGAAAAGACTGCTCGGTTTTTTGCCAGGGGGTGACCCGATAGGCTTTGCCAAAACGCCAGGGAATATCACAGAACTCGCAACTTTCCGGACAGCCTCGACTAATTTGTACCGCCATATGCACATAATTTTGCATATTGATCGAGCCATAATCTGGCTGAAAAAAATGTTCCGCGTCTACTACACCGCCCTTATAATATTTTTTGGCCGACCCTTGTTGTAGTGCTTGTAAAAAATCGTCAATAATGCCTTCAACTTCATTTTCCAGCAAATGATCCGCAATATCCAGTAAGGGTGAATCCGGCGTAATTGCCGTGCCGCCGACAATCACCACTTTATCCATTTTTTTTAATTCCTTTGCTAGTTTTATCAGACTTTTTTCCTGAGCCAGCATTCCACCCATATAAAGATGATCAGCATCGTCAACCAGATCTTGTAATAAACAGGGGTTAACATTCCTATCTACCAGCACAATTTCATCATAATAAGGTTTTAAATGGTTAAATAAGCCCATTAAACCGAGTGGCGGCAATAATCGTTTTGGCAAACCAAATTCACCCAAAGGCGCATACATTTTCAAGCTACTGGCATAGCTCCAAAAAGTGTTCTGAGTATCAAACTCCGGATAAATCAGTACGGCTTTATGGGCTATTTTATTTGGCATAATAAACTCAGCTTATTAAATCTATAATCTCAATAGCTCGATTTAATTCGTCTTTGGAATGATAAAAATGAGGGGAAAAACGAATGCCGCCACCTCTTAAAGCACAGACTACCTTATGATCTTGTAAATGCTTATAAAGTCGACTGTTTTCAATAATCTTATGTTTAAAAAGCACAATACCGGATTTAAGAACCGCTCCCGGGTCATTTAATAAATGCAGTTGCTTATGAGCAAGAATAAGATCCATTAAATAAACAGCATTTTCAATAACAGCCTGTTCAATTTTATCCATGCCAATTTCCAGCAATAGGGAAAGACTGGCAGACCAGGCATGAATGCCTAGCATATTGGGGCTACCACATTCAAAACGCTGGGCAGTCGGATGAATATCCCAGGCTTTATTTTCATAATTATGGGTATTTGCCATCATATGCCAGCCATATTGGGTTAACTTAAGTTTTGAACGAGAATCAGGATTAGTATAAAACACACCCAGACCTTCCGGGCCAAACATCCATTTATGACCGTCTGCCATTACAAAATCAGCCTGATAAGCTTGCACATCAAATTCAACAGCCCCCAGACTTTGTATAGCATCTATACAAAACAAAATATTGTTATTTTTACAAAACTGGCCAATTTTTTCTAAATCTAGCCGTATCCCTGAAGCAAATTGAATGGAACTAATGGTTAATAGTCGAGTATTACTATCAACTAAAGCAAATAAAGCCTCTTCAGCCGAGCTGTTTGATAATAAGTCTGCTTGCCTGAATTCAACACCCTGGCTGGATAAGGATTGCCAGGGAATTCGATTAGATGGAAATTCTTCCTGACTGCTGACGATATTATCGCCTTGTTGCCATGTAAGTCCATAGGCAACAAAAGAAATGGCTTCTGAGGTGTTTTTAACCAGAGCAATATCATTTGCCGAGGAGGCGTTTAATAGACAGCTTAATTGTTGTCGTAATTCCTTTTCTTTTTTCAACCACTGCAGATAATAATGCGAGCCAAAAGTACTGTTTTGTTGGGCAAAATCCGTGACAGCACGGGAAGTTCTTAACGGCCAGGGCGCAACGGCAGCATGATTAAGATAAATTAAATTGTCCGTGATGGGAAATTCTGGATGACTCATTTTGATAAATAGCTAAGATGATAATAAATAATAGTTGATTTGGATAATTAATACGTTTTTTAACAGATTATTTCTACTACATCAGCTAGAATTAAATGATTATTGCAATTTCAAAAATATAATGGTTTCTCATATTTACACAAGAGGGTTAATGTGGATATAGCATCCTTAGTTGGTTTTTTATTAGGTATCGGAATTATCGTAGCAGCAATCGCTACCGGTGGTGATGTTATGTTGTTTGTTAACGTACCATCCATACTGATAGTTATTGGCGGCACATTTGGTGTCAGTTTAATGCGCATACCACTGGCTGATTTCCTTAGATCTTTTGGTATATTAGGAAAGACATTCTTAAATAAAAAGGATGATCCTAATGTTTTAATTGAAGATGCAGTTCGTTTAGCGGATGTTGCCAGAAAAAATGGCTTGCTGGCTTTGGAAGGCGAAGAAATTTCTAATGAATTCATGAAAAAAGGAATCAGCTTGTGTGTGGATGGACATGATCCTGCATTTGTAAAAAAAATGCTACAACAGGAAATTGACCAAATGGTTAGTCGTAACGAAATTGGCCAGGACATGTGGAAAGGTGTGGGCGATTTAGCGCCTGCAATGGGTATGATTGGCACCCTGGTCGGGCTGGTACAAATGCTGGCCAATATGTCAGACCCTGCCAGTATTGGCCCGGCAATGGCTGTTGCATTATTAACCACATTGTATGGTGCCATGGTCGCAAACTGTTTTGCCTTACCCATGGTGGATAAATTAGCCTATGTTTTAAACTATGAAAAAGCCAATAAAGAATTGATTCTTGACACTATTTCTGGCATTCAGGAAGGTATGAATCCAAAAGTATTAGAGGCCTTATTAAATTCCTATATTTCAGAGAAAAAACGCAAGGTAACAGACGAGGAGTAATGTAGCATGGCTGATGATTGTCCTAAATGCCCCCCGGCTGGAGCTCCTCTCTGGCTGGCAACCTTTGCTGACTTAATGTCCTTGTTAATGTGCTTTTTTGTATTGTTGCTGTCATTTGCCACCATGGATGCCAACAAATTTAAAAAAATGGCCGAATCCATGGAAACTGCCTTTGGCGTACAAAGAGACATTCCTGCGACTGAAATCCCCATGGGAACCAGCATTATTGCCCAGCATTTTTCGCCAGCTCAGACTGAGCCTACCCCGATAGAAGAAATCAAGCAATCGACTCAGCAAAAATCAACACAACTCAATGTCAGCATTGAGGATATAGAACAAGCCAAGCAGGAAATACTACAGGCTAAAATCACAGAAATAGAAGATCAGACCGAAATCATCAAAGAATCTTTGGCAAAAGAAATGGGTGAAGGCCTCGTTTCTGTTGAAAGAGAAGGTTTGAAAATTATTATCCGCATTAACGAGAAAGGCTCCTTTTCGTCAGGTGGTGCCACACTTAAAGCCGGCTTTGAACCGGTTATGGAAAAAATAACGGCAGCAGTTAATAACTCTCATGGAGTAGTGCATATTGCAGGACACACCGACAATATTCCTATTTCAACTGATTGGTACCGCTCTAATTGGGAACTTGCCACGTCCAGAGCGGTTACTGTGGCTCAATTTATGTTAAATAAAAAGGGTACAGATCCCAAGCGGCTCGTGGTAGAAGGCTATGCTGAAACCAGGCCATTAGTACCAAATGATAGCGCTGAAAACAGGGCTAAGAATAGACGAGTAGAAATTATTATTGCCCAAAATGATCCTACTACAGGACTGACTCCTGACGATCTAAAGACCCTGATTCAAACTGATTCACTAGAAAACAAATCCGAATAATAAAACAGGTAACCATGGCGTGAAAAAATCAAAAACATTAGCTCCTGATGAAAGAAGACGTTTTTTTAGAATTGATGACACCGTTAATTTATTTTACAAAGTTGTTGATGAGCAAACCGTGCTTACCGCTAGCCAATTAACAGACGATCTGTTAAGTAATTGCTCTCTAGTGACTGCCCTTGATGTACTGGGTCAGGAAAGTCGGCTGATCATGTATCGAATTGAAAAAAATGAGCCTGAAATAGCTGAATACTTGAAATTAATGGAGTCCAAAATCAGCTTATTGGCACAAGCGGTCATGCGGCAAGGCAACGATTTTACCGATAGCAATATGCGTAATGCCAATATTAGCGCATCGGGTCTGGCATTTGAAAGCGATATTGCTGTTGAAAAAGGGCAGTATCTCGAAATCAAATTATTATTAACCTCCTGCCTCGCCGTCATAGTGATCTATGGCAAAGTCATCTATTGCAAGGAAGATAAACTCGGAGATATTTCTATGCCTTATCAGATTGGCATAGATTATATTAACTTGAAAGAACAGGATCGTGAAGTCTTGATCAAACATGTGGTAAAAAGACAAATGCAACAAATTCGAGAGCAAAAAACCAAGTGAAATTGTAAAACCACTGACCATGTAAACTGAGTAACACCGTGTTTTTTTCACCCAGACAAAAAGCAATATTAACTATTTTAGCCGATGCTCAGTTTCATTCCGGTAGTGAAATTGCCGAAATAACAGGCATCAGCCGATCTGCTGTTTTTAAGCAATTAAAAAAACTGGCTGACTATGGCCTTGAGCTTACTGCTATTAGTGGAAAAGGCTATCAAATAGCTTCTGCAATGCAATTATTGTCCACTAGTGAGATAGAAAATAGTTTGTCAGAGAATGCGCGTCGACTCATAACAGAACTAGAAATTCATGATTACCTGGATTCTACCAATCGTTACCTGATAGATAAAGCACAACAAACTGATAAAAATGGCTTTGTTTGCTTTGCCGAGTATCAATCTGCTGGCAAAGGACGCAGGGGACGGAAATGGGTTTCACCTTTTGGTAGTAATATTTATCTTTCAATCTTATGGCGTTTTCAAAATGGCCTCGCCGGCATCAATGGTTTAAGCTTGGTAGTGGGGGTCGCTGTTGTTCGAGCTTTAACAGATTGTGGTGTTGAAAATATTGGATTAAAGTGGCCCAATGACATCCTCTGGAAAAAGAAAAAACTGGCAGGTATTTTAATTGAAGTCTCTGGGGAATCAGGTGGTCCTTGTGACACAGTTATTGGCCTAGGTTTAAATTTCTATTTGCCCCAACTAGCAGCTCAAGTTATTGATCAAGACTGGGTCGATCTGAATACCATTCTCTCTACTAATGCCTGCTCAATCAGAAATCAATTTGCCTCGATGTTGTTAAATCAACTGATGCCAATGATTGCTACTTTTGAACAAGAAACTCTGGACAGCTACCTGGAAGAATGGCGAACATATGATTGCATGCAAGGCAAAATAGTCAATATACACCAGGGAAAACAGATATTTAGTGGTGTCATTCAAGGAATAGATAAAAACGGCTTATTATTGTTGGCAGATAAACATGGGCAAGTCAAAAAATTTGCCTCAGGTGAAGTCAGCTTTCGCCCATTATGAATTTATTACTTGATATTGGTAATACCCGAATTAAATGGGCATACGTCGAATCGGACATCTTCATTTCAGGGCAAGCCATTACCCATAAAACCTCAGCGTTTGCTAAGACCATTAAGCAACAATGGCTAGCCCTAAACATGCCTGATAATTTAGCTATTTGCTCGGTTAGCGCAAAGCATATAGAACAACAAGTCATAACTGTAGCTCAACAGCTTTGGCCCGATATTAAGGTCATTATTGCAAAATCATCTGCACAAACATTTTCTGTGATTAATGCCTATCCACAGCCAGAAAAACTAGGCATTGATCGATGGCTTGGCTTAATAGCATTTCAGCATTATTATCCGGGACATTGCGGAGGTATTATTGACTGCGGAACTGCAATCACCATTGACTGTATCAATGATAATGGACAGCATTTAGGAGGTTTAATCAGCCCAGGTGTTCAATTAATGAAACAGGCTTTGCAACACAATACAGAAGCACTGCCATTAACTACAGAGCATTATTCAGCAGCGTTATCTAACACAACAGAAGCGGCTATTTATTCAGGAACCTTATATGCTGCTGCAGGCTTTATAGAAAAAACCATCACCGACCTTGGCAAGGGAAACACATGGATTTTAACCGGAGGGGACGCTCACCTACTAGCACCTTACCTAAAAATAAAATGTATTCTTGATACTGATTTTGTGCTCAAAGGCTTATCACTATATTGCAGCGATGAGGAGAGAAAATGAAATTTATTTTCCTTATTGTTTTATTAGCCAATATCAGCTTTTTTTTATGGGAATATAATTCTCCGTATTTATATTCTACACTATCAAATAAAACTCGAAGTAAGCAAAAATTAAAGACGATTTTTTTGCTGAATGAAGTGGCAATATCAGCTGAAAACAATACCTCCCTCCCAGTTTCGCAATTAAAGCCTGTCCTTCCAGAGCAGCTTAATGCACGCAAAGGTGCCAAAAAAACAGAAGCTGGAGAACTCCATCTACCGGAACACCAGGAACAATTATTACTGCCAAAACAAACATTTTGTTATGAAATAGGGCCTTTTAAGGATGAAGAATCAATGAATCAATGGCTTACTCTAAATAAAAACACCATTAGCCATTTTCTCCAGATAGAAAAAAACAGCCCTATCAACCCAAGATATCTGGTTTATTCCCCAGCTACAGGCAACTTCGAACAATCTAAAAAAAATATCACCCTCTTTCAAAAAATGGGCGTTGATGAGTTCTGGATGTTTAGAAAAGGTGAGTTAGAGGTAGAGGGCGCCATTTCATTTGGTCTGTTTAGTAAAGAAAACAGAGCGCTGGATTTGCAAAATAAACTATCGAAAAAAGGCCTTGAGACCAAAATATTGCATACTGAAATGACTAAAACACTGCTTTATTTGCAAATATATACCGAAAAAGAAAGGCTAAAATCTATATTTAATGCCAATAACAAACCTGTAATAGCTAATTGTGAAAGTAATTAGGTTTAGATGCTAGTACTCCATCACAATTATATTGACGAATATAAAAAGTCGATAAGTAGTCCTCTGTAGCGTTGCACTCGCTTAAATTAGCCTGCTAGTTCTGCGCTCGCGCGCCTTGCAGCTAACCACTTCTCAACTCCCTATATCCGTCAATACAACTATGATGGAGTACTAGTCCGAGAATAGAAAGCCAACTGAAAAAAAGCTGTTTTTTGATTTTGATTTTTTGGGCAGAATAGAAGGCTCTTTATCGAAAATAATCAGGAAATCTGAAAAAAATGAGCCCAGCTACAAAAAATGAACCAAACAAATTCCTGCTTGCTTATTCCAGAAGA
>CAZNGU010000035.1:0-9325 GCA_964572325.1 uncultured Methylomarinum sp. | reverse complement strand
TTATACGGGCTACATAAGATTGATCTTTTAAATTCATCTCATAACTTGAGCAACCATCTATGCAAAGTTATTGCCCAATTCCATGATGGCTAACGCCAATGCTGGTATCATAAGCCATGGATTCTCGTTCATAACTAATTTAAACTGAAGTTTCCCAGTTTTGCTAGTTCCCACGCTCTGCGTGGGAACTAGATAACAATTATTTATAATAAACTATGAGTAAATTAAAGTGTGCGGTTATTGGCAGCGGATATTTAGGCAAATTTCATGCAGAAAAATATGCCTCATTAGATGATTGTGAATTAGTGGCAGTGGTTGATATTAATCAACAATCTGCTGAAGAAGTGGCAGAAAAACATAATGCAGCAGCATTAACTGACTACAGTACTTTATTGGGAAAATTAGATGCTGTCAGCATTGTAGTTCCCACCAGTTTGCACTATTGCGTATCACGCGATTTTCTATTAGCAGGCACCCATGTGTTAGTGGAAAAACCAATCACCGTAACCGTTGCAGAAGCAGATGATTTAATTGCCATTGCCAAGCAACAGAATGTGATTTTACAAGTGGGGCATCTGGAGCGTTTTAATCCTGCCGTGATGGGGCTGGATAAGGAAGAAAAACCTTTATTTATAGAAGCCCACCGGCTATCCCCTTTTAACCCCCGAGCCAATGATGTCAGTGTGGTACTGGATTTAATGATTCATGATATTGATATTATTTTAGCCTTGATTGATTCTGATATAAAACGAATTGATGCCAGTGGCACGGCGGTTTTAACCCAGGGTACAGATATTGCCAATGCCCGACTCACCTTTACTAATGGCTGTGTAGCCAATGTTACCGCCAGCCGCATTAGCATGAAAATGGAACGAAAAATGCGCATGTTCAGACCCAGCTCTTATATCTCGGTAGATTTTCAGAATAAAGTATTAACCAAGCATAAAACTGGGGATAAAGAGATGTTTCCCGGTGTGCCTGAAATTGTCAGCGAAGAGTCTGTTTTTGAAAATGGCGATGCCCTACTGGAAGAAATCAAACATTTTGTGGAATGTATCCAGACTGGTAAAAATCCGTTAGTATCAGGCGAAGCGGGTAAACGTGCATTACAGACCGCAATAGAAATCACCCATTTATTAGAGGAAAAAACATGATACCGATGGTTAACCTGAAAGCTCAATATGCCGAAATTAAAGATGAAATTGAGCAGGGTATGGCTAATACAATCGAAAACTGTTCTTTTATTCTGGGGCCGAATGTTCAATCTTTTGAGCAAGAGGCTGCTGATTATTTAGGCGTAAAGCATGCCATTGGCTGTGCATCAGGTACAGATGCTTTACATCTGGCTCTGTTAGCGGAAGGTATTGGTGCAGGTGATGAGGTTATTACCAGTGCTTTTACTTTTATTGCAACAGCTGAAGCGATTAAATATGTAGGTGCAAAACCCGTATTTGTTGATATTGATGAAAAAACATTTAATATTACTGCGAAAAGCATTGAACAGGCAATCACTCCAAGAACCAAAGCCGTCATGCCGGTACATTTATTTGGTCAACCAGTTGATTTATTAAAAATAAAAGACTTATGTGACAAACATAATTTAAAATTAATTGAAGATTGTGCACAATCTTTTGGTGCTCGCATTGATGACAAACAAACGGGATCGTTGGGTCATGCTTCCGGTTTTAGTTTTTTTCCTAGTAAGAACCTGGGCGCATTTGGTGACGGCGGATTAGTAGTCACCAACTCTGATGAAACTGCAAAAAAACTTAAGATGTTACGAAACCATGGTTCCGATGTACGGTATTATCATGATGTTATCGGTTATAACAGCCGCCTGGACGATATTCAAGCCGTGGTTTTACGCGCCAAACTAAAAAGAATTGATAACTATAATCAAGCTCGGCGTCATGCCGCGCACTTGTACTCCAAATTAATGGCAGATTTGCCCGTAACCACACCTTATGAAGATGGCATGGGTGAGCATGTTTATCACCAATACACGGCATTATCAGCTAAACGGGACAATATTATACAAGCTTTACAAAATAAACAGATAGGCTGTGCGGTTTATTATCCCGTGCCCTTGCATCAACAAAATGTCTTTAAAGATGAATGCGCAGATTTATCTTTACCTGTTACCGAATATGTTTCGGCACATTGTTTTTCACTACCTATATGCCCTTCCCTTACTGATGAGACCATTAAAGAAATTGTGGCTGTTATTCGTAATGTATTTTAAAGAGCAGGTTCAAGGTTCAGGGTACAAGGTTCAAAATAACAGCATAGTTATCTTGGCTCTTGATCTTTGCTCTTTGAACCTTGTACCTTTAACCCTGAACCTGCATTTGTCCCTTGCCTGACATTCTTTTTCCAAAAATCATGTTTAGTGCGGGTGAATCCTCTGGGGATCAACATGCCGCTAATATGTTTAATGAATTAAAAAAACTGTCTCCTGGTATACAAGGTTTGGGTATGGGTTCGACAAAAATGCGCCAGGCAGGCATTGATTTATGCTTTGATTCATCCGGAATTGCTGTGATTGGTTTATTTGAAGTATTAAAACATTATGGCGAAATCCATCGCGCCTTAAGATTAATGAAAAAAACCCTTAAACGGGAAAAGCCTGATTTACTGGTCTGCGTTGATTACAAGGAATTTAATTTAAAACTGGCACGTTTTGCCAAAAAACTCGGCGTTAAGGTTTTATTTTATGTCAGCCCACAAGTGTGGGCCTGGCGTGAAAACAGAGTGATTACCTATGGTAAGGCCATTGACATGATGGCGGTGATATTTCCCTTTGAAACAGCGTATTATGAAGCAGAAAATGTACCGGTTAAATATGTCGGCCACCCTT
Organism: uncultured Methylomarinum sp.; assembly: GCA_964572325.1. Lineage (GTDB taxonomy): Bacteria > Pseudomonadota > Gammaproteobacteria > Methylococcales > Methylomonadaceae > QPIN01. The sequence continues at coordinate 6,468 of CAZNGU010000035.1, read as the reverse complement.
CGGTTGATAAAGTCCACCCGCAACGCAGTAAAATCGAAAATGCCGCCCACTTCTCCCTAAAACTGGATAGACCCGTTGTGGGTATTTTACCGGGTAGCCGTGTTAATGAAATTAAACGCATGTTGTCTGTGATGCTAGCAGCAGCTGAGCAACTGGCACAATGGCATAATGGCGTGCAATTTGTATTGCCTCAGGCAGATTCTATTTCTGATGATTTATTACAAAGCTATTTAGCTAAATCTGTAGTGAATGTTCTGGTTATCAAAGACCAACCCTATGATGTAATACAATGCTGTGATGCCATCATGACCACATCAGGTACGGCTTCTCTGGAAATAGCCCTCTTACAGATACCAATGGTGATTACTTATAAATTATCAGCTATCACTTATTTTTTAGGGAAAAAACTGATAAAAACCCGCTTTATTGGTTTACCCAATATTATTGCCGGGAAAGGTATTATTAAAGAACTGATTCAGTCAGCAGCCAGTAAAGAAAACCTGGCCAAAGAAATTCATAATATATTAGAAGATACAGTGTACAGAACAACCATGCTGGCCAATTTGGCAGAGGTTAAGGAGAAGCTGGGGCATGGTGGAGGCTCAAAGAATATGGCTGATCTTGCCATGCAAATGTTAGAAAATACTGAGCCGGTAAATACTGAAAAAAGAAACTAATAGACTTGCTTAACTCTCGTTCCCATGTTCCTCGTGGGAACGTAGTTTGTGACGCAGAGCGTCCTTAAATGAGTTCCCACGGAGACCGTGGGAACTAGAAAAAAACTTGTCAATACAAGTGTGATGAAATACTAATTAAGGTGCTTTACGAAACTGCACCCTTCTATTAATCGCAGCATTAGGATCAACATCTGGCAGTGGTTGACTTTCACCCATTCCAGCTACAACCATTCTCTCTTCAGCAATATTAAATTTATTGACTAAATATTTTTTAACCGACTGAGCTCTTCTTGCTGATAACTTTTGATTATAATTTTCAGACCCCCGAGCATCAGTATGGCCTTCTATTACCAATTTTTCATCGACAAAGCTTGGCATTGTGAGCATTTTACCTATTTCATTCAAAAAAGATTTTGACTCATCCCTCACTGATGCTGAGTTATATTCAAATTTTATAGGTAAACCGATTGATAAATTTTGTTGTTTTTCTACGTCAGCCATAGTATCTGGCTTATTAGGCTTACCAAAACTAATTGAACGCATTTTAACGCCACTTGAGTTTAAGCCAGACATCGCATCTGTTTCGGAAAAAAGGATTTCACCCATTTCTTGAGCTGATGGGGCTTTTCCTGAAAACATTTTTACATCCTGTGCCTGGCCAGTTAATTGCCATGACAACAGAACAAGAAAAAAACAGTTCTTTACTTTATTTAAAATAGACATAATAAACCTCTCATTATTATTTTTGTATGGTTATAAAATTACTTAGCTGTTTAGTATTACTTTTAGAATTTGGCAATAGATTGATACACCCTTACATTGCATAATTTACTCTAATTTTAATCACCAAGTACTATTACCACTAATATAAACCTTATTGAATAAGCTAAAAACTTATCAATTATGGTCGGATATTTTTTTTTAACCCTTGAGACTTAGCATACACTATTGTTTTTTAAATTATTTGAACCACTCTACAGTTTTTGAAAAACATCTGCTTAGTTTTTAGCCTTATTTATACTTCGCGCGGTGACGGATGCGGAATTTATGGCGAAAGAAATCCGCATCCGTCACCACGTGAAGTATATGTACTTTTTTAGTAACTACTCTGGCAATACAAATAACTAAATAGTCTTCATTTACTTAGCAAAGTAAAGTCTTGTCCCATAGTAAATTTTGTGGGCTCCTGTGATGCACCTAAATATTTTTTGGAAAATCCCGGAATTGTTGCCGTTGAAAAGTCAGCAACTTCATGAGCACTTATTTTCTGATTCTTAGGTTTTAAATCTGCTTTGCCTCCCAGTCCTTTAGACACAACATAAGTAAATAAACCATGGCCTAAGTTACTTAATTCAGCGGCTTCCTGATCTTTTCTGGTCGCGGCTAAAATAACAACACCTGCTGATTTGCTTAATCCACGACTGAAGCGTCTCTGTATGTCCTGCATTTTCCTAAATGCTTGTAAACTGGCGCCTGAATAACAAGCATCCACCATAACCATCACATGCTGTATTTTAGAAGCCATCAATATTTCTTGAATTTCCTGCGCAGAAACCCCAACCTTTGCATAATATTGCAGATTATCTTCAATAATGGTTTCGTGCGGTAAAAAATACCATTCACCATCTACAGCAATACCATGACCCGCTAGATAAATAAGCAGAACATCGTTCTGTGAATATTGTTTAACTTCATTAAGTTGTTGCAAAATATTAGCTTTGGTTGCCATCTGGTCTCGCAACTTATGGTGAGCTATTTGATCGGTTTTGGCTAAATTAGCTTTTTTAAAAATACTATCTATTTCTGCAGCATCAGCCACACTGTAGTCTAAATTTAAGCGTTCATCTTTATATTTATTAATCCCTATAGTCAAAACATGCAATGTATTTTTTTTCTGTTCTCCTGAGAAATTTATGGATAATTCCTCGGAGTGACCTTCTATACCCATTTTATTGCTTGCAATGACTTTAAAAGTATTGTTACCAGCGGTAGGGAATATTTTAAACTTGATTATCTTTTTTATTACATTATCAACGACTTCTTGCTGGCTTGTGATCACTGCATCTGGAATCACTATTTTTCCATTATGATAAAGACTGACTTTTTCAACGCCATTACCTTGGCCTTGTGCTTCTACGCTAACAATCATTGCTTTATCTGCCATTTTATTACCATCAGGAATGATAATTGTTGACTGAGGAGGTAACCTTATACCTTGTTGAACAACCAAAGGTTTTTTATTGATAAAATCCTGATCATCCAAATGACTAGCTAAAAGCCCAGGCTCATAATGCGAAGATGAAAAGTTATCAAGGGGTAATTCATAGTCTTCTACCACTTCCCAGGAAACATTAACCATCCCTTTCTCTGAGCTATCAAAACGGCCTTTATTATCTACTACAGTCCAACCTGTTTTTGTAGATATCAGTTTCATAATTTCTTTTGCACTATTCAAGGAATAAATATGCAAAACACCTTTTTTATCAGTCGCAATAAGGTCTTTACCCTGGTTGATAAATTGCAAATATGGCATTTCCTGAGTGGATTCCATTTGCTTTAGCAACTGCATTGATCGGGCATCAAATATCTTGATTCCGCCAGATTCCATAGCAATAGCTAATAGTTTCACTTCATCATCCATCGCCACTGCCAGGGGATCATCTGAGACTTCTTGTGTTACCCTATTGCTATTGTTTATACCGTTTAATTGCAATATATTATCGTCATCAAAACTTGCAACTATTTTATTGCTATTACTTGTCCAAAGAGCCGTTATATCATCGTCATGTTGGGATAAAGACGCTATCTTTTCTGCTTTATTTAAACTCCATCTATCAACAAAACCATCTTCTCCAGCAACAATAAAGGTTTGCCCATTAGCCTCTATTTTTACAAATTTTAAATCGTCACCATAGGGCGTTTTTATGCTATTTAAATAACTCATTTTAGTTAAGTCCCAAAAAGCAATATCGCCATCTTCATAGGCAACAGCTAATAGTGATTCATCTTTTGAGACTGACAAGGAAACAATTTTTTCATGCTTATTACTTAGTTGATTAATTTTTTCCCCGGTATAAATGTCATAGACATAAATAACACCATTATCAGCGGCTAATAAGGCAATATCTAGCTTGGATACACTAGCAACTTTTGCAACTGGCAAGCCCTTTGCAGAGATAATAGGTCTTTGTATACCTTGTCGTGCATCCCATACTCTGACTGTATTATCGTCATGTAATAAAGTAAAAAACCGAGTATCAACTGAAACTGAAAAATCCTTAACTTCACCGGATTCATTTCGAATTTTAAGCTCTGGTACCAGCATCTTGTCAAATAAGCTTTTTGAGATAGCACCACTGACCGTACGTGAAATCTGATTGCTGATGTCAGGCCCACCAAAGCCCTGTGCATAGGTATATCCAACACATAACAGCAACCCTGTTGCGAAAAGATAAATTATTCGACTATTCATCATGGTCTCTCTCTAATAACAAAAAAACCCTTGCATAATAAATTATACAAGGGTTTATTAGTTTACTCTCTTATCATGTCTCAAACACTGTTTGAGTTCACAAAAAGCATATTAATTCACTGTGCTTAATGCTGCACTAGAATTCCATTCTTGCATTAAAGCCACCGGTAATAAAATCATTATCTTCATCATTAATATCGTGCTCAATCATTGCGCCTAGCTTCAATGATTTATTGACAGCATATTCAGCACCATATCGCATATAGCCAACACCATCATGTATTAAAGCTGAGGATGAACTTTGCTCTTGGTCACGATACTCATAAAGCAGGCCAGTATAAACTTGAAAATTTTCTGCCACTCTATAACCGAATTCGATATCACCAATCCAGGTTATCTCATCAAAGCTATCATCACGACCACTCGGATCTTTTTCCAGTTGAGTTTTTGTATGCTTATAACGAAAACCAGCTCGCCCTTTTACAATAAAAGAATTAATGACTTTAAATAAATTTAAGTTAGTCTCAGAAATGAATTCATTGGTATCAATATCACTGCCATTATTCACTGCATTGGTATGGGTATAATTATAGCCTAATGCTGTTGAGGCAAAAAGATAGTCGGTGATTCTATAAGCCATATAAGGCATAACACCTACAGTATCGCCAGTTGTACGTGTCCTACCCCGTTCGTTCTCATTATGGGCATAGGTAATAGCTGAACCCACAATAAAATTACCAAACATCTTATCAAAACCAGCAACCATTTGATAAATATCAACATCCCGTTGAGCACCTTGATCATTAGAAATTTGTGTAATATTGGTCACAGCCCATATATCATCTGGTAAAAAACTATCCCGATCTGCAGAGGCAGCCATTTTATTGCCGCTATTCGCATTCGCTGAACTCTGAGAAAAATTTGCAGCCATTCCTTCAAATAATCGTCCTGCAACGGCTACACTACCTTGTCGGGTAACTTCAGGTAATGCTTCTTCATTTGGACTTTCTTCTGCAATTATCTCAAGATTAATTAAATTACTAGGGCTCATTATTTGTGCTTGAGCGGGGTTTATCAATGATAGGCTAGATAGTATCAAAAAAAGCCCAAAATAAATCGGTGTTTTTATTCTCATAAGTATTACCTCTAAAATAAATATAAATTTTTCCTTAGTATAGCATAAAAACAAAAAAAGTTGCTTTTAACAAACTTTTCTATTCTTTAAATATCCCCTCCATAAATAGCACTATACATTGAATGATATTAATTACTTAGATTGACAACTAAAATAGAAAAGTACTTATACACGCCCTTTGTTAAGCTAAAACAAACTAAAACGTACCTTTTCTACAACATCAATATTTTTATCTTCAACAAAACCGGCATTAACTTCCAGCATATATTTTACTCTTTGCTTTGAGTTGTAAATAGCACAAGGATTTTGCCGGCAAGGCTGAATATTTTTAAAAATTGAAACAATCCTATTTTCTGCTGAAATAAATATTATGTCTAACGGTATTAAGGTGTTTTTCATCCATATTCGCTGTACTGTTTCATCATCAAAAATAAAAAACATGCCATTGTTTGCTGCTAATTGTTCTCTAAACATCAACCCCAAAGCTCTTTGCTTTGTATTCTTTGCTATTTCAACATTGAGTGTAAGACCGTGTTCAGGAAAAACAAACTGTCCCTTTGCAAATTTTTCAATTGGTTGTTCTGCATTAACAATTAAGGAATAAAATACGCTGATAAAAGCTATACATATTATCTTTTTCATAATCTTTTTTTACTCTATCCGTCCACACTTTAAGCCCGGTCAAAAGGAAATGTCAACACTTCTTTTATGGTCTCGGTATTCGTTATAATCATTAACAGTCGATCCAGACCTAGCGCAATACCGCTACAGTCTGGCAAGCCTGCACTCAAGGCATCAAGAAAATAATTATCTTTATTCACTAGCTCTAAACCTTTCTCTTTTCTGGTTTGATTTTCCTGGTTAAACCGTAGTTCCTGCTCTTTGCTATCAGCTAATTCCTTAAAGCCATTACCTATTTCCATAGCATTAATAAACACTTCAAATCTATCAGCTATTGTTGAATCATCAGGGTTTATTCTGGCCAAAGAAGCCTGAATAGCCGGATAACCATGTACTATACAAAGAGAATATTGAGCTAACGTAGGCTGAACCTTGTGACTAAAAATAAAATCCAGCCACAGGCTATGATCATTTTCACACAACTTAATAGCGTCTATTAAAGCATTATTTTCAGCATAGGAAATATAACTTTCCGGGCAAAAAACCAAGGCATTTAATCCTGT
>CAZNGU010000034.1:0-9383 GCA_964572325.1 uncultured Methylomarinum sp. | reverse complement strand
TAATTATCTTGAACTAAGAAAGGACCTTGAAAAAAAAGGATACGAATTTAAATCGAAAACGGATACAGAAGTTATATTGGCGTTGTATCAGCTTGAAGGGTTTAGATGTCTCGATAAATTATTTGGTATGTTTGCCATTGCACTGTGGGATAAACAAAAACAGGAGTTGTTTCTAGCAAGAGACCGACTGGGTAAAAAGCCACTTTATTACTATCATAATCAGAAGAAATTTGTCTTTGCTTCAGAGATAAAGTCTATTCTTGAAATTGAGACCGTCCCCAAAGAAATTCGGCATGATGCCATCTATGATTTTTTTGTATATCAATATGTGCCTGAATCTAAATCGATCTTTAAAAATATCGATAAACTTAAACCTGGGCATTATTTGACGATAAACAAAAATGGTATTGATATAAAACAGTATTGGGATGTGACATTTAAGAGCCAAAGTACGTCTAATGAAAATGAAATCGCTGAAGGCTTGCTCGACGTTATTGATAACTGTACCAAACAGCGCATGATCAGCGATGTTCCGCTAGGCGCTTTTTTAAGTGGCGGTGTTGATTCGAGTGGTGTGGTTGCGCTGATGGCAAAGAACAGCAAGAAACCTGTAGTGACCTGTTCTATCGGCTTCGATTCAAAAAAACATGATGAGATCCAATATGCCAAGCAGGTTGCTGAACAATATCATACGACGCATCATGAGTTAACAGTAAAAGAAAATATTCTGGATAATCTACAGCATATCGCCGGTTTTTTTGATGAACCTTTTGCTGATCAATCATTAGTGCCGACTTTTTTTGTTTCTCAGTTGGCCAAAACAAAAGTAACGGTTGCACTTGCGGGTGATGGTGGCGATGAAAACTTTGCGGGTTATAGTAAATACAGTGTGGATCAGATAGAAAACAATCTGCGCAATAAAGTTCCCGGTTTTATTCGGCAGAAGTTGTTTTTGCCTTTTGTTAATCCGTTACAACGCAGTAATATTCGCGCATTCAATCGTGCCGGGACATTATTAAACGCCATTAGTAAAAGTCCGGCTGAAGGCTTTTATCTGACTAATACGTTTATGACGGATGTTATGTGGAATAGACTAGCTAACGATGACATGAAAAAAGCAGTTGCCGATTATCATCCGTCGACACAAAGTGTGCAGTTTTACAATGATGCAGAGGCGGAAGATCATTTGTCGAAGGTATTGTATACCGATATTAAAACATTTCTGGTTGGCGATATACTGGTTAAAGTTGACCGCATGAGTATGGCAAATTCTCTGGAAGTGAGAGCGCCGATTCTGGATCACCGGGTAGTTGAATATGCCGCCAGCATTCCATCTTCGCTAAAGCTACAGAAAAAGGAAAAAAAATATATCTTAAAAAAAGCTTTTTCTCCGCTTCTCACAGATGATATTTTATATCGAAAAAAAATGGGTTTCTCTGTTCCGTTGGCATACTGGCTTAGAAATGAGCTTAAAACCACTGCTGAAGAAAAGTTGTTTCAGGCAGAAAATGGTCTGTCGAATTATTTCAGGCAGGTGGAAATAAAAAATATATGGTTAGAGCATCAGCAGGGAATCAGAGATCACTCTTCCGCACTATGGAGCTTGTTGATGTTTGAGTTCTGGTGGCAAAAATATATTGCTTAAGATGATATGAGTAATTCTAAAGTTAAAATTTTACATATCACCTTCAATATGGGCATTGGTGGTACTGAGCAGGTTATCCGTCAGATAATTGAAAATTCCGATGCTGAAAAGTTTTGCCACGAAATTTTGTGTATTGATGGCACGGTTGGCTCTTTAGGGCTGGCGTTAAAAGAAAAAGGTATTTATATAGAAAGCATTAAAAGGCAGCCGGGAGTGGATTTTAAGTTGCAACGTTTTATCAGAAGGCTGATTAAACAAAGAAACATTGATGTAGTGCATTGCCATCAATACACGCCGTATTTTTATGGTGTTCTGTCTGCGCTGTGGACAAAAGCCAGGGTTATTTTTACTGAGCATGGACGCTTTTATCCTGATAGGCATAACCCCAAGCGTAGAATTATAAATCCATTGCTGATGTTTGTGACAGATTATATTACGGCAATTTCTAAATCCACTGCTGATGCAGTGGCGAAATATGAATATATGCCCAGTCAGAAGATACGAACAATCTATAATGGTATCAATGATTTAAAAGAGCAGGAAAGAGACCGATTAGATTTGTTAAAAGAGCTTGGTTTGTCGGATGATTATCGCTACATCGGCACAATATCTCGTCTGGAACCGATAAAAAATCAAGCAATGATGATCAATGCTTTTTATGTGGTAAAGCAAAAAATGCCTGACATGAAGCTGATAATAATTGGCGGCGGTGCAAAGATGCAAGATTTGCTGGATTTGTCAAAAAAACTTGGTTTAGAGAAGGATATTATCTTTACTGGCTTTTTAGATGACCCGCAGCGTTTTATAGTCTTATTTGAAATTTTTCTTTTGTCATCATTTAGTGAGGGAACTTCGATGACGCTGCTAGAAGCGATGTCATTATCAAAATCATGTGTGGTAACAGACGTGGGTGGGAATCCTGAAATTGTGAAAGATGGTGAAACCGGAATACTTGTGCCAAGTGACGATAAGGAATTGTTTGCGACAGCGATGATGCGATTGCTTGCTGATAAAAGCATACAGCAGAGTTATGGCAAAGAGGCTAGAGAGCGATTTATTAAAAGATATACAGTATCCAAGATGGTTGATCAATATCAGATGTTGTATCGTAAATGAATAAATTTTGCTTGTTATCAACAGTGTCGTACAGTTTGTTGCGGGTTAATATAAAGCACGGTTTTTAGCGAAGCAATGCTGCTTATATATTTGATTAAAGAGTATTTATTGATATGGGAAAAATAGCATTTCTGGCGATACTGGCATATGTTGGCGGAATTATCTTTTCTTTTGTATACGGCTCACAATGGGCTTTTTATTTATATCAGATAGTTTATTTTTTAAATCCTGAAAAACGATGGTGGGCAAGCACGATACCTTCCTTTAGCTACTCTATGGTAGCGGTTTTGTTTTTGTTTTTTACCTATGCAATACATAAAAAGGAGTTTGTGAAAAATAATTTATTGCAAAGTCCGCAGTTCAAATGGTTGTTTCTTCTTGTTTTCATATATTCTATAAGCTATTTCTTTGCTGTCGATCCGCAACTGCATCAAACGGCATTGATAGACTTTATTAAGATGATAGCCGTTTTGAGTGTGGCTTATAAGATACTTGATAACAGAGATAAGTTAAAGGGTTCACTGCTTGTTTATATTGTGGGTTCCGCATACATTGGATATGAAGCATTTGTTACAGGAAGAAACTCACAGGGGCGTGTAGAAGGAATAGGTCTGGTGGATGCGCCGGAGGCAAACGGCACGGCAGCCGCGATTGTAGCCTCATTACCACTAATGATTTATTTTTTTTGGTGGGGAAATAAAAAATTAAAGCTTTTAATTTTTATGCTTGGGCCGTTCATTATCAACGGTTTAATCCTGATAAATAGTCGAGGTGCCTTTCTTGGTGCATTTGCTGGTTGTGTGGCTTTTATGTGGGCAATGTTATTTGCTCGGATGAAAACTAAAAAACAAAGATCTGTGGCAATTGCGTTAATTGTCGTGGGCCTGGCAGGAACAGTCAGTTTGATAGATGATTCTTTTTCAGAACGAATGACGACGTTAACAAATGTAGAAGATGAAAGTGCAAGTGGCTCTCATAGATACCACTTCTGGCTAGCGGCTTTTGATATTGTGGCAGACTATCCGTTTGGCGCAGGCGCATATGGTTACGAAAAGTTAAGTCAGAAGTATCTTCCCGAAGAGTTCTTTGTTGGTAGACAAAAAGGCAAGGCTGTACACTCAATTTGGTTTCAGGCGCTTTCAGAGGTGGGCTGGCTTGGCTTTTTTGTGTTTGTTACGCTGATGTTTTCTAACTTTCATGCGTTGTTTAAGATAAAGAAGAAATGTATAGAAAATGGAGATATATCAACCTATTATCTTGCTCATGCAATTTTCAGTGCCTTTTTTGGGCTGTTGGTGACGAGTTCTTTTATAAATCAGTTTAGGGTTCAAATGATCTATTGGTGCATTTTATTTGTCGCCAGTTTATATAGTATTGTTGTCCTTAATGAAACTGACAAACAAAAGTTCGATTAATTTTTTCTGCTTAATAGCATTAATGATAAATATGAATATCTAAAGAAATGTTTTGCTTGTTATAAAGTGCAATTCCACAATAAAAATATGAGTTAAATTAAATGACCCTTGGTAAGAAAATAATCCGAAATGTGACGGCAAATTATTTTGGTGTAATAGGGCAAATAATAATAGCCTTTTTTCTTTCACCATTTCTGGTGCATACATTAGGCGATGCACGGTATGGGATTTGGGTGGTCATTGCTGCACTTAGCGGTTATATGAGTCTTCTGGATTTGGGGATAGCATCTGCTTTGACACGCTATGTAGCCAAATACCATTATAAAAATGATGAGCGAAAAATTAATGAAATAGTAAATTCTTCACTTTTTCTGTTTTTAATTATCTCTACAGCAATGGTAAGTTTATCGCCTGTTGTTGCTCATGCGATGGTAAGTTTTCTGAATTTTGAGGAAAACATGGTTGGTATTGTCAGAACGTTAGTGATAATAGTTTCTTTTGACATATCAATTTTTGTAATAGCAGGGATTTTTCGAGGTACCTTTGGCGGTTTTCAGCGCTTTGATATTATTAATATAGCAAGAGTTAGCTCAATGCTATATAAGGCAATAACCTTTTACATGTTCTTGAGTAATGATTACGGGTTGCTGGCTATGGGTTATATCTCTGTGTCAGCAAATATACTGGCCGTTCTTTTCTATACGTGGCAAATCAAAACACGTTATTCATTCATACATTTTAGTTATAAGTTTGTTAATCGCGATAATATTGCAACGGTTTTTCATTATAGTAAGTTTGTTTTTGTTGCAATGCTGGCGCAGCAATTTCTTTATTATAGTAGTTCGTTTGTCATCGGTTATTATATTAGTGTTGCAACGGTAACTTATTATGCAATCCCCTGGACACTTACTGAATATGTAAAGCAGCTTTGTATAGCAATAAGTAGAACATATACGCCGGCATTTAGTGAATTAGAGAGTGCCGAAGATTATACAGGGATTTATCGTCATTATGTTCTAGGGACAAAAGTCGTGCTAATAATTTCGAATCTATTATGCATGGGCATACTGGTTCTGGGTGAGAACTTTATCTTTTTCTGGATGGGGGAAAGATATGCAGAAGTGGCTTCTACACTGTTACCTATATTACTTATTACGATTTACTTTTATACGCCGCAACTCATAAGTTATGCGCTATTAAAAAGTATGGGGCGACATCAGCGATATTCAAGTATGTCGGTTTTAGTGTCAATACTCAGTTTGGCGTTGAGTATTGTTTTGGCTAAGACTAACGGTTTAATAGGTGTTGCTCTGGGTTCAGCAATACCTCAAATTATCTTTTTTGGTATTGTTACACCGTATTATACGAGTAGAATCATAAACAAGTCTCACCGGGCATATCTTCTAAGCACCCATGGCAGGGCGGCGCTTCCGACAGTAATCTTAGGGGCTTGTTTGCTAGTTTTAAAGCAGGCATGGCCTCCAGTAAACTACGGTTTATTGTTTTTAGAGGCTTTTGTTGGTGCAGCTTTATATTTTACTGCCATGTACTGGTTAGCATTAAAGAGTGATGAGCAGGCTGTTACACGGCAGCTTGTTTTTAAACTATTAAAACGAATTAAAGTTATTTAGTCGCAGCCCGGGCAGTATACTTTCGTTAAACTGTCGCGGGCAATAAAGCGTGGCTTTCCGGAATAATTTTTTATTAATTTTATGATTTGCTTAAATTCCTTTTTATCCTGGAAATCTCGCATGCGTAAGGCTGATATTATGATCCATACTCTTTGATCATGAAATTTATTTAATATGCCTTTTAAATTCTGTGATGTGTTAATTGTTTTAGCGCCTATCCAGCCCTCGGCATCTTTTTTCGTAGACAAAGTTAGTTGGTAGTCAACCTTCTGAAAATATGAGTAATGAGCCAGGACATCCATAGAAATTATAATGTCGCCGTTTTTGTAGTTGTCAGCAACGAACAATGATGCGCCTTTATGGTCGGGGTGAAAATAGTATCTTTGTAGCCAATTGTTATAAATATCGGTATTTTCCCCGTAGTGTTTGTTTGAAAAAGAAAACGAACGTAAGATAAGTTGCTCTCGTGAAGATATGATGCCGATTATGAGCGCAAGCGTTACGGTAGAAAAAAGCAATATATTTTTTTTCTTCCACTGCTGCGAAAGGTAGCCAAGTAATTTGGTTAGCCCATATGAAATAATAATTATATAAAATGGATTTAAAAAATATATATAGCGCTCAAACATTCTCTCAATTGCTGTAGGGTGAAAGCCAAGCGCTGTTAACGGTACAAGAAAGATGAGAAGCAGAAAAACTGGACCGTTAAATTTTTTAAAGTGATATATGTTTACAAGAATGTAAGTGCATGACAAAACACAGGCGATTGATAGCCATATAAAGTTTTCTAAATATATTCTGAAAAATATTAAAGGGTAAGGAAATAATGATTTAATGGCTGTTTTTAAAGCGGCTAAGGCCGCGTCGTCACTGGCGATGAATGAATATGCCAGCCATAAAAAAAGGCCGGTAAGTTGTGTGAAAATAACTGCCAGAAACTCTTTATTATCGAAATTATCCTTTAGCCATATTTGTGAAATAAAAACTGCGGAAATTACACCAAAACCGATGAGTAATTGTTGAAATAATAGGCATAAAATGACTGCGGCTAGCGCAAGTTTTAATATATGGTTTTTAACAAGATAATTTAATACGCCGAATAAAAACAGCCCTGATGCATAAAACAATATTTCTTCAATGTTGCTTAGGTGCTCGAATAGCTGAATTTTTATAGGTGTGGCAGTAGCTATTACAGTGGAAAAAAAGCTGTTCGTATTTTCGCTGGATGTTATGTTGATAGTTTGTCTGACCAGATCATCCCATTGCCCATAATAATGTGAAACAATTAGTTTGTTCGCGATGATAGAGGCCAGTAGTATTAATATATAAGGTATTAATTTTGCGGGGTTTGTTTTTTTATACTTAAAGTAGGGAATATAAACCAGCAGCATCAGGATTAAAGCTATCGCTAACTGGTGCAAAAAAGCTGTCAATAATATACTAAGAACGGCGAGGCCTCTATAGTATGCTTTGCCGTCGATTTCTGCGGCATGTATGCTTACAAGCGACAACAGGATGCTAAATGTAAACATTGCATACATGCGTGCCATGTTGGCTGAATAAATTTCAAGGAAAAAGACTGACATTAAAGTGGCTGCCAGTAATGCAGTGGTTTTGCCTATAGTCTGGCGCGCAAAAATATAGGTTAGTATGATGCTTATGGTAGAAAATATAGCGCCGGGTGCGCGTAGTGAAAATTCGCTATAACCAAAAATCTGTACAAACGCCGCAGTCAGATAGCTAAACGGAAGTGCACGAGGGTATATTATGCCTGTGGGGAAGCTGGGAATACCGTTTTCCAGTATTGATCTAACTGAAATAGCCAGATAGTCTTCATTGTTCCAAATGCTTAGTGTGCCTAAATTATGAAACCGTGAATAAACGCCAACGGTCGTCACGCACAAAAGAATGATTATGTGAGAATAATTATTGGTTTCAAAATATTTAAATTTCATTAGTTATCTATTAAGATTTGGTGTTTTAATTTGGAGAGGCTTCTGTATCAGTTTATCTTTAGTTGTTGTGCTAGACTCAGGCAAAGCTTAATGAGGTGCGATGGAAATTAATTCTCATAAATATCATACACACTCTTCTTCTGCATCTAAACTGTCAAAGCTGGAAGCGTTAATTGGTTTCAAAATACGTGCTGTTAATAACGGTGGTTTTGTAAGTGCTGTTAAAGATACAGTTAGCATAGCAACAAGGGATTCAGAATACGAGCCGATAGCGTTACTTATTCAGATCGGTTGTCAGAAAAATGCTGTTATAAAATTGCTGGTCTTTTTATATGCGTCTCTACAGTATAGATACCTGAAATATAGAGTGTCCAGAATACGTGACGCGAATATGATGGCATATGGTGTATATCCTCTGGTAGAAAGCCCGTTTGCAGTCTATCAGTTAGCCACGCCTGCAGAAACTTATGCTAATTCAAATATTTTGCCAGTTGTCGCGCAGGGTATAAAAGGAAGTGTGTTCCAGGCCTTATCCTCCATTGCTCAATGTCATATTTCAACGGCAGGCATTGTTATATTAATTTATAAAAATCATGATACAGATTGAAGCTCTTGTAAGAAAATCATTGCCAGAGCTGTGTGGTGATCATGTTTTGAGCTTTGTCTGTCTTTCAACGTCTAATCCAGTATATCTGGTGTTTTTTGAAAAAAGTTATTCGCCAGAACTTGTTGTTCGCTTTTCTCGATCTGAAGATATTTGCCATGCCCATAAAATTACTGAGCAACTATATAAGATTCTTGGTGATCTGATTCCTGAACCGTTAGCGTTGATAAAAAGTAATGATCAGAATATTTCTATTCAAAAAGGTGTACAGGGTACTCCCTGGTTTCAATTGGCTGAAAAATATTGCTTAATCGATCAAAGACAAATAATTCATGTGCGAGCAATAGCAGCGCTAAATCAATTTCAACGGGCAGTTGCCTTGTCGCCAGGTTGGGTTAAAGTTATTCGTCCGTATGATGAATTACGCCAAAGTTACCGGCAGTGTGTGGCGGCAGGTACAATTTTACCTGTTGGTACAGAGATTCTGGTTGAAAGATTTTGCCAGTCCTTAGAAGAGCTCGGTGAAATATCGTCTTTTCCGCAACATGGTGATTTTTGTCTGAACAACCTTATCATTGGTGATACGAAGATGCATGTTATAGACTTTGAGGACTTTGGTATAACGCTGATGCCGTTTTTTGATCAATTTACACTGGCACTTTCTTTTTATCAGCTTGCGTCTAAAGCAGTGCCTGTTACTTTAAATAGTGTGATTCGTGACTGTCTCAGTGAGGCGTTTTTTCGGTCAGAAATAGATGTGTCATTCTTGCCGGGACTATTTATGTATCATTTATTGCTTAGGCTTGGTGCGTGGAGTCAGAACCGTCTCGAATATCGACGGTGGTTGTTAGTTATATTGGAAGATTTTAGTAAATCGCCTGATGCCCTTTTTCAGGGTGTTTACGAGTAGCAGGCGGCTTGTAAGAGTATTTTTCAATAATGAAATGAGCCTGAACGATAGATGTTAATGGCCATTTAAACTGACCCTCCTACGGACAATAAAATTGACCCCTTTTT
>CAZNGU010000033.1:0-9410 GCA_964572325.1 uncultured Methylomarinum sp. | reverse complement strand
AAACCAAAATCCTGCGTCAAACTTTCGTATATTATTAAATTCTCGTTCCTAAGCATGTATAGTCCTATAACTAATATTTTTAGAGCTAAATGATTTATAGATATTCGGGTGATGCTGAATATGCCACTTAAAACAAAAAGCAGTTGACCCCATAAAAAGACAGGGTGAACTCCATTATTAGGACTATACCCAAATTTCATTGATATGAATAACAGTAAAGGAACAATGAATATAGACCAGATGAGATATAAAAATTTTTTATTCATCAGGTTTACATATCAAATAATCATTGATTACCAAGACATCTAAACCCGTTGTTAAAAACACAGAGAGTGCATCTTCTAGAGAGTGAACTAGCGGCTTACCCATAACATTAAAGCTGGTATTTAACAGTATGGGTATTTGGGTGTATTGCTGAAAACTCTGGATTAATTGATAAAAACGAGGGTTCCATTCCTTTTTTACTGTTTGCAAGCGGCCACTGCCATCAACATGACATACGGCGGCTATTTGCTGTTGCTTAGCCTGTTTAATCATTAAGGTTTTATCCATGTATGGCGATTCGTGATAACTCTCAAAATACTCAGTGCCATATTCATGCAGAATAGAAGGGGCGAAGGGGCGGAAGTTTTCCCGGAATTTTATACTCTGATTGATTTTGTCTTTCATCTTCTGTGATCTGGGGTCTGCTAGAATAGAACGGTTTCCCAAAGCTCTGGGGCCAAACTCTGCCCTGCCCTGTATCCAGCCAACTAGCATGCCTTTTGCTAACAGTTCTGCTGTTTTATCACAAATGCTATCGGGTAAGTACTGAATATTCAGCACTTTATTATATTTAATGAGCTGTTGTATGGTCTCATCAGTAATAATAGATCCTGAGTAAGGCGAAGCCCAGTGTTGATTCCTTGTTTCATTTAACGATTGAGGTTGGCTGGAATGCAAAGCGAGCCAGGCCGTACCTAATGCTGTGCCATCATCCGCAGGTGCCGATGGAATAAATACTTGTTTAAAACCTGTTCGCTGTTTTATTTTCCCGTTATAAGCGGAATTTAAGGCGCAACCTCCGGCAAATGCCAAATTTTCACAGCCTGTTACTTGCTGTAAATGCTGCAATAATTCAGTCATCAATTCTGCAAAAAAGTATTGTCCAGTAAATGCCAGATCAGCGGCTTGTTCTATGTCATCAGTCTCATCTCTTTTAAATGCTTGCAGCGCATCGAGACTGGCAAATAAATTTTTAGAATGATGCTGGCACTTAAAACCCTTAACAGAAATCGTTTGTTTTAAATAATAATAGAGTTGTTGATTCAGTTTTCCATAGGCAGCTAAGCCCATGACTTTCCATTCTTCCCCTTTAAGCCAGTCAAAACCACATAATTCTGTGATTTTCATATAATAAAAGCCAATACTGCCTGTTCCTTTAGCCTCATAGAGACGTGTTATTTTTTGATTTTTGAAATGATAAAAGGCCATTGAGCCATTTTCACCAAAAGAATCAATGACAGCACAGGCGGATTCAGCAAAGGGACTGCTATAACAGGCCGTTGCCGCATGGCATAAATGATGATCATAATCTGCAAATGATACGGAGCTTTGGGGATAATGCTCAGCAATAATACGCATCAGATTTAAGCCTGCGCTTTGGATCTTATTGCGTTGACTAGCAATCATATGGTGTAACTGATAATTACGCAGTGGAGAACGTAATTTTTTTATCCCCGTCTTCATTAAACCGGACGCGCTTAAACAGCCTAAAGCAGCCACTATACTTTCATAAACAGGTCGTTTTTTACGCCAGTTAATGGCAATAACAAATTCTGTGGCTGAGGGGCAATGCTGTGTTAATAAATCATTGACCCATAATAATGGATCGGCTTCACAATTCAGTGCGCGTTTATTTTGCATATAGCGTTCTGTTGCTTCTGCAAATAAGATGTTACCTTGTTGATCAATGATAGCGAGTGCAGGATCATGATAGGTAATGGATAAACCGATAAAATATTTAGCCATTTTTACGCTCAGCTAATATAAATTTAGGCGAGAGCTAAAGTACGTTTTCTTCTACAATAAGAAAATAAACGATAAGCCAAAAGAATAAACATTAGGCTGGCATAAAAAACAGCTTCACTTTCAATGGTTTTTATCAGCCATAAATAATGTATAACGGCACTAATCCCGGCTACATAAACCAGTTTGTGGAGTGTTATCCATTTTTTACCCAAACGCTTTTGCATGGATTTGGTTGAGGTTAGTGCTAAAGGAATCAACAAAATAAAGGTTAATAAGCCCACCAGAATATAAGGGCTTTGAGGAACCTCATCAAGAAATTCATTCCAGGATAATGACAGGTCGAGAATAATATAAACCAGAAAATGCATGGTGGCATAAAAAAATGCATAGAGGCCGATCATACGCCGAAAACGACTCAACCAGTTTTGCTTGAATAGCTGTCTTAAAGGCGTGATTGCCAGCCCAAGGCATAAAAAACGTAATGCCCAGTCGCCTAAGGTAAAATGCAGGGTTTCAATTGGGTTGGCACCTAATTGGTTTTGAATGGTATCTTTGAGCAGTAATAAAAAAGGTGTCAGGCACAATAAAAAAACAAGGATTTTAATAATGGCCCATTGTTTTTTTGATAACTTAAAAAAGCGCATTAAAAATATTTTTTAAGATCCATGCCGGAATAGAGTGAAGCAACTTGTTCCCCGTAACCATTAAATTTTTCTGTTTTACGTTTTGGGGTAAAGATGCTGGCACCTAACACACGCTCTCTACTTTGACTCCAGCGTGGGTGGGGAACTTCCGGATTTACATTGGAATAAAAGCCATATTCATTGGGGCCTGCTTTATTCCAGGCGGTTGCCGGCATGGTTTCACTAAAACGGATTTTGACAATAGCCTTAATGCTTTTAAAACCATATTTCCAGGGGATAACCAGACGTAAGGGTGCGCCGTTTTGGTTCGGTAAATCATCATCATACATGCCGGTGGCGATAAAACTTAAGGGGTGCATGGCTTCATCTATTCTAAGCCCTTCCACATAAGGCCATTCCAGAGCATGCCCCCTTTGTCCTATCATAATGTCAGGATTGTAAAGGGTAGTAAATTCAACATACCTGGCTTTTGATGTGGGTTTAAACTGCTTAAGCATATTGCCTAATGGAAAACCTATCCAGGGCACTACCATAGACCAGGCTTCAACGCATCGAAACCGGTAAATTCGTTCTTCCAGTAGGTTTTTTTTTAAAATATCTTCTAAATTGAAAACACCGGTTTTTTCAGCTTCACCTTCAACCGTGACATTCCATGGGTTGGTTTTTAAAGCACTGGCTAAAACCGTGGAGTCCGTTTTATTGGTAGTGAATTCGTAATAATTTGTATAGTTTGTGACATCCTCATAATCCGTTACTTGCAAGTTGGCTGAATAAGGGCCAACAGGGATTTCTGCATATTTTTTGATTTGAGCTTGAGCACTTGCTGGAATAAATGAAGCGACTGTTGTAACTGCTGCTGCTTTTATGATCTTCCGCCGATTCTCAAAGACTGTTTTATCCGTGATTTCACTGCTTAAAATCTCTTTTTTCTGTTTAAATAACATGGTTTTATTAATCCTTAAATTTACGATACAGCCAATAATCAACACTAACATAGTTACCAGCACCTATAAGAAACAAAGTAAGTAACATAATAAAATAAGTAGTAGCAAATTCAATGCCATTATTAAGTATCACAAAACTTCCATTTTCAGTCAGCCAACTGTAATCACCCATTCCTTTTAATATTTCCTTGGCTCTATCGAGTCTTTCTATTGCGCCAACTGTTCTTTCTGTAGAAAAAACACCACTCCCTTCAGCAATGGCCAGCCAGCCGTTTTGCCAGTGAACGGTCCAGGCAGCAACCACCATGGTTATCATCAAGGGAATTGATATTACTCGAACGGCAAAACCCAAAAGTAAAAAAATTGCACCCAGAACTTCGGTCAAAGCCACTAGGAAAACCAGTAAATAAGGTAACGGTAGGCCTAAGCCCCATTCTTCATTACCAAACCAGTCAACAGTGCTGCTGAAATTGGAAAATTTTTTAGTGCCAGCCATCCACATAATAGGTACCAGGTATAGACGAAGAGCCAATGGCGCCAGAAAATCAAGAATTTTTATTTTGTCACGCCAGGAGATCAATAATTTTATTATTTCAGGTGACTTTGTTTTTATTAGTGCAATATATTGCTTGTCCATAGTTAAACCTTATATTAAGGAACGTGCTCAAGTTATTTCGTACCCATTCCTAAGAAAATTAAAGCCATGACTTATATAGCAGTATTTGTCATTATTGGCTCAAATAAGTTCATCACGTTCTAATTTTGCTATCAATTGAGATGGTAACAAGTTTGAAGCTGATAGTTAAGCGGTGAGAAATTAAAAACAGTGCTTTTAATGCTATTCATGCTCTGTTAATAATTGCTGTGTTTAAATAACATCCGAGTGGATAATGCTTACTAGGGGTAGACACTGGAAGTTAACAAGTGATCTACCCCTTATTTTTCTGCTATCAAAGTTTTAGGTAAATTCAATTGCCTCTCATATCTAAGCAATTTCAGCTTCAGGGTCTTTATTTCCCACATAGCACTTCAAATCAGTCCGGCTAGCCAACAGATTTTTACAAAGACATGACCACTTCGGGGCAGTCTGTCAGTCCTTGATAAATCGCATCTAATTGTTTTTTACTGCTTGCTTCAATAGTGACGGTGATTGATGTAAATTTACCGCCTTTGCTCAATCTGGATTTAACCGCCCCTTCCTTAATTTCATCAACATGCTGAAGCACAATAGCCACCACAATTGAATCAAAGTCTGAACTGCTTTTCCCCATGGCTTTAATTGCAAACTGGCAGGGAAATTCTAGCAGGGTTTCTTGTTCGCTCATAAAGATTGTTTAATTTCCTGAAAAAGTTGAGTCATTTTTTTCCAAAGAGAGCCGGGGACGCCTTTTCCTACGGATACAGAATCTAATTCTATCACTGGTATGATTTCCCGTGTAGAGCTAGTAATCCAGATTTCACTGGCTGATCGCAATGCTTTAAGGGAAATAACATCTTCCTTGAATGGAATGCCATTTTTGGCTGCTAACTCCAGTATTACTTGCCGCGTGATGCCAGGTAAGATTTCTGCTGTTTTTTTCGGGGTCATTAAAACACCTTCAATGACTGCAAATAGATTACTAGCTGCGCCTTCTGTTACATAGCCTTGTCTATGTAAAATTGCTTCTGCACAGCCTTGCTCAACAGCTTCTTGTCTTAACAAAACATTTGCCAGCAATGTTGTGGCTTTTACATGACACATTTCCCAGCGACTATCTTCTATAGTCATTGCTTTTACCCCTTTTTCTGCACCTTGCAAGGGTTTAATATCGGAACACATGGCAAAAACTGTAGGTGTTGCATCAGCAGGGAAGGCGTGGTCTCTTTTAGCAGAAACGCCCCGGGTAATTTGTAAATAAATATACTGGTCTTTCTGCTTATTTAATAAGGGTAGCAGTATTTCCAGCCATTGCGAAATGGTATATGAAAACTCAAGACGTATTGAACCCAGGCTGTTTTCTAGTCTGAGTAAATGCTCTTCTAGCTTAAACAAATGTCCGTGGTAAGATGGGATGACTTCATAAACACCATCACCGAATAAAAACCCGCGATCAAGCACAGATATTTTAGCTTCTGACAAGGGTAAATATTCACCATTAAGATAAACTTTATTATTCAATCTACTACCTACAGTCGAAATTTTAGCATTTAGCTGGGATTTTTTTAAGTGCGGGAGGCAAGGCGAAAAATAGCCGTGTACAAAACATCATTCCAGTAACAATAAAGCTTCATCATAAAGCTTGTTTACAAAACTGCCTTTATTGACAGTTTTTAAGGCGATTAATGGTTTATTGGCTATAATTTCGCTGGCCAAAGAGACATTTACAGAGCCTAGGACTTCCCCTTGTTTAACCGGCGCAATTATTTTGCTATCTACTTTGATTTCTGCTTTCAAATCATTGTAATGTCTTCGAGGGATAGTGACATAAAGGTCATCTGCTAAACCGAGTGCTATTTTTTTACTATCCCCTTTCCAGATTCGGGTTTCAGATAATGCTTCCTGACCCTGATAAAGCCGGTGTGTTTCAAAAAAACGAAAGCCATAATTCAACAGGCTCTGGCTTTCATTGGCTCTGGCATTGGCACTTGCAGTACCCATAACAACTGAAATCAAGCGCATCTCATCTCGCAAGGCTGAAGTGATCATACAATAACCTGCATCTTCTGTGTAACCTGTTTTAACACCATCCACAGACTTATCGCGCCATAATAATTTATTTCGATTAGGCTGGGTTATATTGTTATAAGTAAATTCTTTTTGTGAATCCCAGCGATAATAGTCAGGAAATTCAGTGATTAGTGCTTTTGTCAGTATCGCAAGATCTCTTGCTGTACTGTAATGGTCTTTACTTGGCAAACCCATGCTGTTTTGAAAATGGGTGTTAAGCATTCCCAATCGTTCAGCCTGTTGATTCATCATGGCTGCAAAAGTCACCTCGTCACCGGCAACATGCTCTGCCAGGGCAACACTGGCATCATTACCAGACTGGATAATGACACCCTGTAATAAATCTTCAATAGCGACTTGTTTATTAACTTCAACAAACATTCTGGATCCTGGTGTTTGCCAGGCTTTTTTGCTAATGGTTACTTTCTCATCCAGACTTAGGCGGCCATTTTTTAACTCTCTAAAAATGACATAAACGGTCATGACCTTGGTTAAGCTGGCGGGGGACAGTTTTTCATCTGCGTTTTTATCAGCTAATACCTTACCGCTGTTGAAATCCAGCAAAATATAGCTTTTCGCAGCAACGCTGGGAGCAGCGGGAATTAAAACTTTGTTATTAGCATTTGCATTGCCATAAAATAAAAAAAGAAAAGAAAAGAAAAGAAAATAATTTGGCATAGGTGAGGGCTGCTTCTATGGATTCAGGTAAGAGCTATACTTCGTGCGGGCACGGATGCGGATTTCTAACGACTAATTTTTGTCGATAGCTGCGTTGCTGAATCAGTTGCGTAGCTTGCTATGCGCCTGATTCAGCGCCTTGCTCTCGACCAAAATCAGTTCGCCATAAATTCCGCATCCGTGACCGCGCGAAGTATATACAAGATTGGGGTAAATTATTATTTTAACAATATTTGCATAAATTGAATGCTAGTATATCATTGATATACACCTTTATTATGGATTTCATATTGCTTTTTGAGAAACCAGGGTAAGCTCTGTAAGCCCTATCTGCATTAGTTTTTTATGGGTTGTTTTAGCTTGTTGAGCTGAATTAAAAGGGCCTATTTGTACTTTGTATAGCTTATCCAAATTGTTTTTTGGCGGTAAAACTCTTGAGTTATTAATTGCAATATCAGTTAATTTATTTTGTAGCTGTCTGGCGTTGAGTAAATTACTGAATGCACCAATTTGTAGATAAAACGATGAATCCTCTTTTGCTTGAAAGTTTTCTGTTTTTGCTTCAGGGGATCCTGCTTCCAGTGCGGTTACTTCCACAAATCCTGTTCCGGTTTTCTGTATGCCCAGTTTAACTGCCGCAGTATAGGATAAATCAATGATCCTGTTTTGATGAAAAGGGCCGCGATCATTGATTCGCACCACAATGCTACGCAAATTTCTTAAATTAGTGACGCGGACATAGCTGGGGATTGGTAAGGTTTTATGTGCAGCAGTCATGGCATACATATTGTAAACTTCGCCATTCGCTGTTTTTCTGCCATGAAACTTGGTTCCATACCATGAGGCGATTCCTTTTTGCCGGTAGCCTTTACTTTCTGCTAATACCTTGTATTTTTTGCCCAGCACTTTATAGGTAACAGGATTACCCGCGCGGGTTCGTTTTTCATATCGGGGCACAGCGTTGGGGATAGCCATAATATCAACAGGCACATGAATGGGTGCACTGTCTCTGGAGTCTAATGAGCAGGAAGTACAAAAAACCAATAGAACAAGCAGCGAAGGTGCTGGATGGGTGGAATTCAGTTTAAGCATAAAAATCAGCCGGTTAATGGGTGGGCAGTTGAGAAATCAAGAGCGTATTAGGTTATTATATCTATATATAGCTTGTTTTTGATCACATTGAAAGGATTTTTTTTAAAAAAAAAGTTACAATAATCGGTTAATTTTAGAAATGGGCAAGGTGGGTTTATGAAAATTATTCAAGAAGCACTCACGTTTGATGATGTTTTATTAGTGCCTGCACATTCAACTGTGTTGCCACGTGATGTCAAATTAAAAACAAAATTAACTCGGGGTATTCAGCTTAATATTCCCTTGGTTTCTGCTGCAATGGATACTGTAACAGAAGCCCGTCTGGCTATTGCCATAGCCCAGGAAGGGGGTATTGGTATTATTCATAAAAACATGACAAGCGCAGAGCAGGCACGTGAAGTCAGTCATGTAAAAAAATATGAAAGTGGGATTATAAAAGAACCTATTACTGTTTCATCTAATGCTACGGTAAAAGAGGTGATGGAATTAACTCGGTCCAAGAATATTTCGGGGGTGCCTGTAGTAGATGGTAGTGACCTGGTCGGTATTGTTACTAGTCGCGATTTACGTTTTGAAACAAGGCTGGATGAAAAAGTATCTTCAGTTATGACCCCTAAAGAACGACTGATCACAGTGAATGAGTCTGCTGATCATAAAGAGGCGATTGCATTACTCCACAAACATCGCATTGAAAAAGTTTTAGTGGTTAATGATGATTTTCATTTATGCGGAATGATTACGGTTAAGGATATTCAAAAGGCAAAAGATTATCCCAATGCCTGTAAAGATGGACAAGAAAGGTTAAGAGTAGGTGCTGCGGTAGGAACAGGTGAAGGTACGGAACAACGCGTAGAAGCCTTGGTTAATGCTGGTGTAGACGTCATTATTGTAGATACTGCGCACGGCCATTCTCAAGGTGTTTTAGACAGGGTGCGCTGGGTAAAAACACATTATCCGAAAGTACAACTTATTGGTGGAAATATAGCGACTGCAGAAGCAGCCAGAGCCTTGGTAGATGCCGGTGCAGATGGGGTGAAAGTTGGGATTGGCCCGGGTTCTATTTGTACCACACGTATTGTTGCGGGCGTGGGAATGCCACAAATTACCGCAGTCAGCAATGTTTCAGAAGCCTTAAAAGGAACAGGCGTACCTTTAATTGCCGATGGTGGTATTCGTTATTCAGGTGATGTTGCCAAAGCCCTGGCCGCAGGTGCCGATTCTGTGATGCTGGGTGGATTATTTGCCGGTACTGAAGAAGCACCCGGTGAAGTTGAATTGTATCAGGGACGTTCCTACAAATCTTATCGGGGCATGGGGTCTTTGGGAGCAATGTCC
>CAZNGU010000032.1:0-9445 GCA_964572325.1 uncultured Methylomarinum sp. | reverse complement strand
CCTGGGTTTCCACATAAGATGCAGGTAGGCGGGAGCAGGTAATCCTGTATAATATTAAGCCAGTTGTTTACCATTCTTATTAAAATAGGTTGACAAGTTTATTTTAGACAAGACCCAGAGACTATTTTCATGTCAGCAAATCCCAATATAGACCAGATCTACCCGAATACACAAGTCAATATTACAAGCCGCATTAGAAACAATTGGCAGTTAAATGAAGTGCAAGCTTTGTATGCCTTGCCCTTTAATGATTTACTGTTTAAAGCACAATCAATTCATCGAACAAACTTTGATCCTAATGAAGTGCAAATCAGCAGTTTGTTGAGTATTAAAACAGGCTCATGTTCTGAGGATTGTGGCTATTGCCCGCAAAGTGCGCGTTATGATGCAGATTTAACGCCAGAGGCTTTAATGCCTGTGGAACAGGTTATTCAGTCTGCTCAACATGCCAAGAATCAGGGTGCATCACGTTTTTGTATGGGAGCTGCATGGCGTAGCCCTAAAGATAAAGATATAGAGCGTGTGGTGGAAATGGTTCAAGGCGTTAAGGCATTAGGGATGGAAACTTGCGTTACCCTGGGTATGTTGACGGATAAACAAACAAAAGCCCTAAAAGACGGCGGTCTGGATTATTATAACCACAATCTTGACACTTCTGAAGAATATTACTCGGAAGTGATTACTACACGGACTTATCAGGATAGACTCGATACCCTGAAGCGTGTTAGAGATGCTGAAATTAATGTTTGCTGTGGTGGTATTGTTGGGATGGGCGAGACAGATGTTGACCGAGCAAAGTTGTTAATTGAATTGGCTAATTTACCTAAACATCCTGAAAGTGTGCCTATTAATATGCTGGTGCAGGTTGAAGGTACGCCGTTACAAAATACCGAGGCATTGGATCCTATTATTTTTATCCGCACCATAGCCGTTGCCAGAATTTTAATGCCTGAATCCAGAGTTCGATTATCTGCAGGTAGAACTGAAATGTCGGATGAAATGCAGGCTTTATGTTTTTTTGCCGGTGCAAATTCTATATTTTATGGAGATAAATTATTAACCACCGAAAACCCCATGACCAATCATGACTTGGCATTATTTAATCGTTTGGGTTTATATTCAGGGGGTTCTAGTTACGCATAATGTTGACCAGTTTTTCTGAATTAGAAAATGAGTTAGAGTCTATAAAACAGCAGAATCTCTACCGTTCCAGGCGTGTTATAGCAACAGCGCAAGGGGTAAAAATTAAGCTGGATGGTAAGTCAGTTATCAATTTCAGTAGTAATGATTATTTGGGCTTGGCTAATCATCCTCGTGTGATTGAATCTTTTAAAAAAGCGGCTGATCAATATGGTGTGGGTGCTGGTTCAGCGCATTTGATATGTGGGCATGGCACTAGTCATTGCGCATTAGAGGAAGAATTAGCCGCATTTACGGGTAGAAAAAAAGCGTTGTTATTTTCTACCGGTTATATGGCTAATATGGGGATTATATCTGCATTGTTAAAACGGGGTGATCAGGTTTTTGAAGACCGCTTAAATCATGCATCTCTAATTGATGGCGGTTTATTGTCCGGGGCAAAGTTTAAACGCTATCTTCATAATGACCTGGATGATCTCCAGCATAAAATACAAGTAACGGTTAAACGCACATTAATTGTTACGGATGGTGTTTTTAGTATGGATGGTGATTTGGCTTTATTAGCCGAGCTTAGCCAGACAGCAAAAAAAAATAATGCCTGGTTAATGGTGGATGATGCACATGGTTTCGGTGTTTTAGGGAAAAATGGCGGAGGTATTGTTGAACATTATGGATTAACAGCTGACG
The DNA here is from genome assembly GCA_964572325.1 of uncultured Methylomarinum sp. Classification (GTDB taxonomy): domain Bacteria; phylum Pseudomonadota; class Gammaproteobacteria; order Methylococcales; family Methylomonadaceae; genus QPIN01. The sequence continues at coordinate 7,618 of CAZNGU010000032.1, read as the reverse complement.
ATGTGCCGGTATTAATGGGTACTTTAGGAAAAGGTTTTGGTACCTTCGGCGCTTTTGTAGCAGGCTCTGATGTCTTAATAGAAACCTTGATTCAAAAAGCACGCAGCTATGTATATTCTACTGCTTTACCTGCAGCAATAGCTGAGGCTACCCGAACCAGTCTTAATATTTTAATTACAGAGAACTGGCGAAGGGATAAATTGCTTCAGTTGCTTGTACGTTTTCGAAAAGGCGCAAAGCAGCTAGGCTTACAGATAATGCCATCCGCTTCGGCAATCCAGCCCATTTTAGTGGGCAGTAGCGAAAAGGTTATGCAAATAAGTCATGACTTATTTGAGCAAGGCTTTTTAGTCAGTGGTATTAGACCACCGACTGTTCCCAACGGTCAGGCTCGTTTACGCATTACTTTTTCATCTGAGCATGAAGAGCCGCAGATTGATCAATTACTGGATGCCCTGGAAACTATTTTATTATGATCAACATTCATAAAGAAGTCTATGGACAAGGTCAGACCATTGTTTTGATTCATGGCTGGGCCATGCATTCAGGTGTTTGGCGAATATTTGCTAGGGAACTGGCTAAAAATTATCAAGTGATTTGTCTGGATATTCCTGGACATGGGCTCAGTGATACTATTGAACCATACACCCTAGAACAAATTAGCGAAGTCTTGATTGCTTCAATACCAGCAAGTTCGTTTTCTGTACTCGGATGGTCATTAGGAGCTTCCATCGCATTAACTATGGCTACTCATTATCCACAGCGAATTAATTCATTGATTTTAGTGGCAGGAAACCCTAAATTTGTAGAAACTGAAGGTTGGCATGGAGTATCGGCTCAATTACTGGAAGGTTTTACAGAAAATTTGCAGTCAAGCTGTCAATTGACATTGTTTCGTTTTCTGGCTTTGCAGGTGAATGGCCTGGCTAATGGAAAAGCTTTGTTAAAACAACTTAGACAGGCTATTTATGAATGTGAGCCGCCAGTAGAAAACGTATTAAAAAAAGGGCTGAATATTTTAAAACTAGCTGATTTACGTGATGATATTCGTCAGTTACATTGCCCGCTTTTGCTTATTCAAGGAGATAAAGATAGCTTAATACCCGTACAGACAGCCCAGAATGTACAGAACATACAAGCAAATAGTGAGTCGAATATTATTCCAGATGCTGGGCATGTGCCTTTTTTATCGCATCAAGCAGAATTGATTAAAATGATAAGTATTTTTGTATGAGCGCTGTTTTTTCCATGCCTAAAAATAAAGTTAGACAATCATTTGCCTCTGCAGCTGATACTTATGATGGTTTTGCTGTATTACAGCGACAAGTGGGGCTGGATTTTATCTCCATGTTTGAGATAAGTATAGCTGGGCAAAGTGTTATGGATTTAGGTTGTGGAACTGGGTTTTTAATACAAGAATTAATGGCTGCAGATGTTGCCCAAAAAATGCTTGCAGTTGATATTGCCTATTCGATGCTACAAACATCACGTAGCAAATCAAAGTGCTTTAATACTGTTCAATACATTTGTGCAGATGCTGAAAAATTACCTTTAGTTGATGATTCACTGGATACCATTGTTTCAAATTTGGCCTTACAATGGTGTCAGGATTTAACTGGAGTGTTCCAGGGATTTAAACGGGTCTTAAGAACAGATGGTCGATTATTTTTTTCTACGTTTGGCACTAAAACACTACAGGAGCTAAAGCAGTCCTGGGCGGAAGTGGACAGGTATACTCACGTCAATGAGTTTTCTACAGTAGATCAGCTCAAGTTTTTTTTAACTCAGGCATCCTTTAAAAATATTCATATTAATAAACAGTGTTATTGCTTGAATTATCCGTCCGTTTTGGCATTAATGAAAGAGTTAAAAGGGATTGGAGCCAATCAAGTCATATCGGGGCGTAATAAAAAAATAACAGCTAGATTGCAAATGCAGGCAATGATCAATACTTATGAACGATATCAAAGCAATGGGTTAATTCCAGCTACTTATGAAGTATTATTTGTTTCCGCAACGGTGTGAATATGGCGAAAAACTATTTTATTACTGGAACGGATACCGGAGTAGGAAAAACCTGGGCAACGCTGGCTTTAATGCATTATTTCAAACAACAAGGCTATTCTGTTGCCGGAATGAAGCCGGTTGCAGCTGGTTGCAAGTGGGACAATCAGCAGCTTAAAAATGGGGATGCTCTTTTGCTGCAGGAAAATGCGTCTATTCCTTTAGAATACAAGGAAGTAAATCCTTATGCTCTTGAAATACCAGTGGCTCCTCATTTAGCTATAAAAGGAAATATAATTGACTTGGACGTTATTGAAGGTGCTTACCAACATTTAGCAAAAAAAACGGAAATAGTTATTGTTGAAGGTGCTGGGGGATGGTCAGTTCCTCTGAATAAAGAACAAGATATGGCCGATTTGGTCAAAGCGCTGGGAATTCCTGTTATTGTTGTTGTAGCTATTAAGCTAGGCTGTATTAATCATGCGCGATTAACATTCCAGCAAATAGAGTCTGATGGTGTTCAGTGTGCAGGGTGGTTTGCTATGTGTCTTGATTCGGATATGTTATTGATAGAAGAAAATATTACAAGTATTGAGAATAGGGTTTCTATTCCATTGCTGGGGGTATTCCCTTATGCCAGAAAATTTGATGTAAATGCGCTGGCTTCTAAAATAATTATCTGGCCTAAAAAACAATAAATAACAATAGCCTAAGATATATTAATATTAATTTTAAGGGAATTTGAAGAGATAAATATTAAAAACATTGGGAGCTGTTCTGGAATACAATCCTTGCATAGGTTAGAATTACTATATTAATGCAAGATGGATTATTTTGGAGCATTGGCTTTAAATTGACTAGAGACAGGGAGTAGTCAGTTGTACCCGCATACAAATTTATAACTACAAGCTGGAGGCTACTCCGTGAACAAAACTAAGCAACTGCTTGCTATGCTCAGTCTCATGCTGATTGGCACTAGTGTTGCACAAGCTGATTACACCCTAAATTTAATGAAAGGTGTTACTCGAATCAGTAATGAAGTCTACGATATGCACATGATTGCATTGTGGATTTGTGTGGCTGCCGGTGTCGCAGTATTTGGTGTCATGTTTTATTCGATTTATTATCATCGAAAATCCATGGGACATGAAGCCGAGCAGTTTCATGAAAATACTACTGTAGAACTTATCTGGACTATTATTCCAACCATAATTTTAGTAGTCATGGCTATTCCGGCAACTAAGGCAATGATTGATATGGATGATACTTCCGAGGCCGAGTTGACTATTAAAGTGACCGGCTGGCAATGGAAATGGGAATATGACTATCTTGATGAAGGTATTCATTTTTTCAGTAGTTTAGATGAAGAAAGCAATAAAGCTCGACAGCTAAATTCAGGGATTGATCCACGAACAGTGCCTCATTACTTGCTTAATGTTGATAATCCTGTGGTTATTCCTATCCATACTAAGATTCGATTTTTGTTTACTGCTGCAGACGTTATTCATTCATGGTGGGTTCCTGATTTAGGCTGGAAAAAAGATACAGTTCCTGGCTTCATCAATGAGTCCTGGACTATGGTCGATAAGGCGGGTACTTACCGTGGGCAATGTGCAGAGTTATGTGGGCAAGACCATGGTTTTATGCCTATCGTGCTCATCGCAAAAGAAAAAGCAGATTATGAAATTTGGCTTGAAGAGCAAAAAGCACTGGCTTTAGCTGCGCAAAATGCGGCGCATCGAGAGTGGCCAAAAGATGAATTAATTGCGAAAGGTGAAGATATTTACGCTAATAACTGTGCTTCTTGCCATATGGGAGACGGCGCAGGTATACCTGGTACTTTTCCCGCGATTACTGGAAGTCCTGTAGTGAATGGTGATATTAACGCTCAAGTTGAATTAATGATGAATGGTAAAGGAATGATGCCTGCTTTTGGCGGGATGCTTAAACCGGTCGAATTTGCAGCGGTGGCTACCTTTATTCGTAATGGTTTAGGGAATTCTGTTGGTGACTCAATTCAACCCGCAGTTATTCAAAAACAACAATCAGAGTTGGCTGTTGTTGAAGACGATGACGACGATGAATAATTTCCTGAACATAATCTTTACAGGGTCTTTTCTAAATATTTTAACGAGGTATTAAGTATGTCTGCTGTTACAGCTGAACATGATGATCATCACGATCACGGCCCTGCGAAGGGTATTTTAAGGTGGATAATTACTACCAATCATAAAGATATTGGCACATTATATTTATGCTTTGCTTTGCTCATGTTTTTTGTGGGTGGAACAATGGCTTTGATTATTCGCGCTGAACTGTTTGAACCCGGCTTGCAATTTGTTGAACCACAGTTCTTTAATTCCATGACCACCATGCATGCATTGGTTATGGTATTTGGTGCAGTTATGCCCGCTTTTGTTGGCTTTGCTAACTGGATGATCCCCATGATGATTGGGGCGCCCGATATGGCATTGCCACGAATGAATAATATGAGTTTCTGGATGCTGGTAGCCGGTATTCTGTTATTAGCCAGCACCTTGTTTATGGAAGGTGGGGCACCTGCTGCAGGCTGGACGCTTTATCCTCCTTTGGTTTTGCAAACAGGTAATGCCTTACCTTTTGCTATTTTCTCAGTGCATTTGTTGGGTATTTCCTCCATCATGGGCGCGATAAATATTATTGCCACTATTCTCAATATGCGTGCTCCGGCTATGTCGTTAATGAAAATGCCTTTATTTGTTTGGACATGGTTGATCACTGCTTTTTTATTAATAGCGATTATGCCGGTATTTGCTGGTGCAGTGACAATGCTATTAACTGACCGTTTTTTCGATACTAGTTTCTTTGATGCTGCAGGTGGTGGAGACCCAGTGCTTTATCAGCATATTTTCTGGTTTTTTGGACATCCAGAAGTTTATGTAATGATTTTGCCTACCTTTGGAATAGCCTCTACCATTATTCCGGTATTTGCTCGCAAGCCATTATTTGGTTATGCATCTATGGTTTATGCTACTGCTGCGATTGCGTTCCTTTCATTTATCGTGTGGGCGCATCATATGTTTTTGGTGGGAATGCCCTTGGCTGGTGAATTATATTTTATGTATGCCACCATGATCATTGCGATTCCCACAGCGGTCAAAATTTTTAACTGGACTGCAACCATGTGGAAAGGCTCAATGACTTTTGAAGCACCTATGTTGTTTTCAATTGCCTTTGTTGTGCTATTTACCATTGGTGGCTTTACCGGCTTAATGATGGCATTGGCACCGGTTGATTTTCAATATCATGATACTTATTTTATTGTTGCTCACTTCCATTACACTTTGGTACCAGCATCTATTTTTATTTTGATGGCGGGTGGTTATTTCTGGTTACCCAAGTGGACAGGAAATATGTATGACGAAAGGCTGGCTCGATTACATTTCTGGCTATCAGCCATATCAGTCAACATTCTTTTTTTTCCACAGCACTTTTTAGGCTTGGCCGGTATGCCACGCCGAATTCCTGACTATGCAATACAGTTTGCAGACTGGAATATGATATCCAGTATTGGTGCTTTTCTTTATGGATTTAGTCAATTATTATTTGTATATATAGTTTACAAAACCATTAAAGGGATTGGCTGTGAAAAGGCAACAGATGAAGTTTGGGAAAGAGCGGCCGAACATGGCTTAGAATGGCGTCTTCCTTCGCCAGTGCCATATCATACATTTACAACACCACCTAAAGAAATTCCATCGGAACATTTCTAATTTATTTGTTGTAGATAATCATATTAAACTTGTATCATCCAAAAGAAGAGACTTTTTTGGATGAATACTTCAGCAATAAAATGAAACTAAGAACAAAAAATATTTTAACAGCCATTGTTTTACTTGCAATTTCGGCGACTATCTATGCTTATGCAGTTATGAAAGCTCTTTCTCAATGAGTGAAGCGGTAGAGAGAAAAAACACTAAATTAGTACGCAAATTAGTGATAATAGTACTAGCTATGTTTGGTTTTGGTTATGCCCTGGTACCTATTTATGATGTTTTTTGTGATATTACAGGGCTAAATGGCAAAACAAACACGGAAGCAGTAGCCGAAATACAGTTTAAAATTGATACGAAAAGAGAAATAGCACTAGAATTTGTTACTTCTCTAAATGAATTAACGCCTATGGCATTCACTACTGAAACAAAAAAAATGAAAGTTCACCCAGGACAATATTACACGGTGAATTTTTATGCTGAAAATAAAACCAATAAGAAAATGCTTGCAAGAGCTATTCCCAGTATTACACCTGGACCTGCAGCAGAATATTTTAAGAAAATAGAGTGTTTTTGTTTTACGGAGCAAACTTTCGAAGCAAGGCAGGGTAAAACCATGCCGGTTCGATTTGTTATTGATCCCGAATTACCAACAAAATACAAAACAATTACACTTGCCTATACTTTTTTTGATAACACAAAAACATCAGTTAAATAATAACTAAGGGGTAGCTTATGTCTACAAACAATGCTTATTACATTCCACATAAGGCTATTTGGCCAGTAATAGCAACAGCGGGTTTATTGATTACATTTATTGGCTTTGCCAATTATTTAAATGGCAATTCTATAGGGGCTGGCATAATGCTTTTCGGCTTCCTGATTTTTATTGTCATGTTAGCGGGTTGGTTTACCTTACAAGCTGGTGAAAGTGAGAGCGGCATGTATAATCACGGGGTAGGTATTTCCTATCGTATGGGAATGATGTGGTTTATTTTCTCAGAAATCATGTTTTTTGCAGTTTTCTTTGGCACCTTATGGTATACCCGTAATTTATCGGTAGATTGGTTGGCGGGTGTCGGTGGCGGACCGGGGAAATCTACAGCAATGTTGTGGCCGGACTTTAAAGCAGCATGGCCGACTAATGGACCAGGTAATGTGGGTGGTGACTTTGAAGAAATGGGGGCTTTTGGTCTTCCTTTTATTAACACCTTATTGCTATTAAGCAGTGGTGTGACTTGTACCTGGGCGCACCATGGATTATTAGCAAAGAATCGTGATCAACTTATTAAAGGCTTGATTGCTACCGTAAGCCTGGGTTTTTTATTTGTAGCTTGCCAGGCTTTCGAGTATTACGAAGCTTATCATGAAATGGGTTTAACTCTGGGTTCAGGCATTTACGGCTCAACCTTCTTTATGCTCACTGGCTTTCATGGTTTTCATGTTTGTGTCGGAGCGATTATTTTATCCGTAGTATTATTTAGAAGCTGGAAAGGACACTTTACCCCTGAAAACCACTTTGCTTTTGAGGGTGCAGCCTGGTATTGGCACTTTGTTGATGTGGTGTGGTTGGGCTTATTTATATTTGTCTACATTTTGTAACCATAGAAACATATTGAAAATTAAAAAGCGTAGCCTATAGGGTTGCGTTTTTTTTTGCCTTAGCATCTTTAACGCTGAGTCGTTACATCAGCTGTTCGTTAATTTATCCTGTAAGCTTACTTACTAAGGCAACTGGAAACAAATACCCCACCCACCTAGCAGGTCTTTTTGTCTCTGCTCAAATCATCTCAATCGTTACGTAGCCTGCTATGCGCCTCTTGATATGGTTTAAGCAGAAACAAAAATCCTGAGCAAGATGG
>CAZNGU010000031.1:5733-9484 GCA_964572325.1 uncultured Methylomarinum sp. | reverse complement strand
TTCAAGGAAAACCACTCAACACCAATGGTGACTTGCCCTCAGTAGGCACTGTTGCGCCAGATTTTTTACTGGTCAATGGAAAGTTACAAGATGTTTCTTTAGCCAGCTATGCCGGAAAAATCAAAATACTTAGCATTGTACCCAGCCTGGATACACCTACTTGCGCAGCATCTACGCGCTTGTTTAATCAAAAAGCCAGTAAACTTACAAACACTGTGATATTAGTCATATCCGCAGATTTACCTTTTGCACAAGGCCGTTTTTGTGAGTCAGAAGGTTTAAAAAATGTGATTCCTTTATCTACTTTTCGCTCTGATTTCGCTGATGATTATGGCGTAAAAATAATTGATACCATTTTAGCTGGCTTAACAACCCGCGCAGTCATCATTATTGATGAAAATGACAAAATTATTTATACCGAATTAGTAGCAGAAGTAGCTGATGAGCCTGATTATGATAGTGTGCTCGCTACTCTTAAGGAAGAGAAGTAATAACGGTTGCGTATGGACGATCATACAAGTCTGACATTGCTTTATAAGCAGCTTTTTATAAGTATTATTCTTTAAATACCACTCGGTTACGTCCATCATTCTTAGCCTGATACATCGCTTTATCTGCTACATCTACAATCTCATAATAATTTTTGTATTGTGGTTTATGCATAGCAATACCAATGCTAACTGTTAAAGGCTCAGATTGAATCCGTTGACTAAGAATTTTACCTCGCCTCTCAACTTCTGCTCTTATCCGTTCGGCATAGGCTTTTACACCTTTTTCTGTGGTGTTTATATGGATAAAAACAAACTCTTCGCCACCATAACGCCCTACACAATCTCCTGGGCGTGTTAGGCTGCGTAATATATCAGCAATTACTTTTAAGGCATTATCCCCTTCCTGGTGCCCACACTGATCATTCAGTTTTTTAAAATAATCAATATCAATAAAACCTACGGCTATTGGGCTATTTTCATCCAGGTTTTGATAAATAGACTCTAAAAATTCACTAACACTTCGTCGATTATTAATATTTGTTAGTGGGTCGGTAAGAGATCGCTTTTTTTCAAGTTCCAGTTGTTTTGCATTATTAAGCGCCACCCCTAACTCATTAGCAATGGGGTGCATTTGCTCTAACAGGTTTTTTTCCAAGGTTCTTTGTGATAATGCGTTGTCTGCATAGAGTACTGCCAGAATTCGATTTCGGTTCAATACTGGAATAAGCATAAACTCTCGAACATTGGATTGATTAAGAACTTCATGATTAAATAAAGAAGTATCTATAACTAAAACAGGCTTCTTATCCCGCAAGCATTTAAGCAAATCTATTGAAGCAGAATGAATTCTGATTTCGGCAGGCTCCGACCTAGCATATAAAGCAGTTGATGGCCAGCAATAAGTGGCTACGAGACTTCGCCTTTTAGGGTTAATATATAGCATTTTAACTCGATCAAAAGCAAAATCGTTTTGTATTGCTTCGAGTGTAAAAGGGACAAAATCATCAGGATTAAGGTTATGGTGTGGCGCCGTCAAACTGGAAAGAAAATCAGGCGATTTATTAACAGAACAAGAAAATTCCTGTGTATCCTGTCTTCCTAAGCTATTTAGTTTAATGGTAGATTTAATCAGAGTTGCTCTTAACTGGCTCCATTGAGGAAAGTCTATCGCATAAAACTGTTGAACCGCACGTATTTCATTATCAACATGATTTAGAATATCTTCAAAATTCAATTGTTCTATATCCAGGGTCATTAAAACATCACCATGTAAAATAGGATGATTATGACCAGGTACTGAGCCAATTCCTTGCATCCAGGCTATAAAATTTGCAAAAGATACAATAGCAATATCTAATTCATAGCCTTGCGCCAGGGGATGGTCTATAAAACCATCATGATGCAGAGCAACAACCGCGGTAATAGATGCAGGTATTTTCCACTGTTTACACAAAAGATGTCCGATTTCGGCATGAGTAACACCAAAAAATAATGTTTCATTTTCGGATATTGATTGGTCGCTTTTCTCAATAAAGTCTAAAAAATCGCTATAACTGACTTTGCCATGAGTCTCTAAAACAATTTTTCCAATATCATGTAATAAGCCCGCGGTATAAATAGCGTCAGGGTCAGTATGTTTTACTGACACTGCGATGGAACGACTTAGAGCAGCGACAAAAAGACAATGTTGCCAAAAATATAATTGATCAAATTTAGTATTTTGGTTCTGTTGTATTAATTTGCCAAACAACAATAAATCCAGCGAAATTTGTTTGACTTCAGTAAACCCGAGCACAATAACTGCGCGTTTAATAGAGGTGATTTTAACCGGACGGTTAAAAGCTGCTGAATTGACTAATTTTAAGAGTTGTACTGCTAGTACGGGTTCTGTTTCTATAACATGGGTCAGTTCATTAATGGTTGTACTTTCATTTTCTGTTAGTTTTAAAAGGGTAACTGCAGCAGCAGGAATCATTTGTAATTTCCTGATTTCCCCTTTTAACGCGGACTTTGCTTTATGAAGTAACGTCATAGTGAATAGTATAAAAAAAGTCGTATAGTTCTGGGGGAATCAGTTAGAACGCGTTTAAAATCGCTGCCCCCAATATAAGGCAATTCGCAATAAATAAGCCCCCCGCCTTACTTGTCTTTTTATCCGTCTTCTTCGTTGCGGCTTCGATTACATAGCTTGCTATGCGCCCTATGCCGCGCCTTGAAGACGAATAAAAATACCGCGCTAGTTGCTCAAGTTATTTCGTACCCATTCCTAAGATAGAATTCTATCATATCTGTTACATCCATCATAAAACGACTTTTCAAGGGACGTGATTAAAAACAAAGTAAAATATAACCATGAAACACAGGATGGCAATGAGGAAAGAGCCAAGAGCCAAGGCAGAAAGTTGCTCTTCTTCAAGCGCTTTCATGGTAAAAGAGCAAAGTTTTATGTCACTTTAAATTACGATCTTTTTAAATTGCTCATACATCAAAAACAATTACTCTTGAAATTTTGCTCAGAAGTATTTTTTTGATTTATTGAAGCTGGTACGGATACTTTCGTAATAAATACAAAAGCATGAATATGTAAGAAACGGTATGGGTTAGTGAGGCAGGGCAACCACAAACAAAGGTTGCCCTCATATTTAATAGATGTGATTTAATACAAACTTTTGTGGTAACTACTACTCAGTATTTAAGCTGAATGGATCTTGAACAGGTTCTTAGCAAGAACACGGTGAATAGTTACCTTGTTTGGACTTAATGAGTTATAGTGCGAGGTAATTCTTTAGCTTGTGCAACCCAGTCCAGGACTTGAGGCAGAGCGGGCACTTTGCGTACCAGGTTTTTTTCTTCATTGACTTCTGCCATCTTTTGCTGCAAATTCTCTGCATTTCGCTGTGCCAATTCTGGTACTGTATCAACACCTGCACATTCAAGAAGATCCGCATACTGTGTGCTCACACCTTTTATTCTGGCCAAATCTGCGCGATTAACCCAGTTAAGTATTAATTTTTCACTAATATCTGACTTTTCCGCAATTTCTTTACGGCCTTTTTTGCTACAACAGATTTCTAAAAGATTTTCTAAAGAAGTAATTCCTGCACTTTCAAGTTTATCTGAATATGCATCTCCAATTCCTTCAATATCCGACAGTTTTGACATGTTATTCTCCTGATTATTTGTTAATAAACACTTTTCGCATTAATATTTTACTGAATGCGTTGCTTCAATGCGAATAAAGCGACGCATTCAGTTTTGAT
>CAZNGU010000031.1:0-5633 GCA_964572325.1 uncultured Methylomarinum sp. | reverse complement strand
GTTTCGATTGTTAGTTGGCCAACAGATAAACCTTTTTCTTGTTGGTAACTTTTAACTGCTTGCATTGTATCTCGACCGATTACACCATCAATAGCACCGGGGTTATGCCCTGCAGCCAATAAGGCACGTTGTAAATTACGCACGACATCACCTGTTGTATTAGTTTCGCATAAAATACTGCGCCATTCCAGAACACTATCAGATACTCTGACACGATTAGTGACTGTTTGATAAACCGCTGGAATTTCAATGCGTTTTTCTTGTGCCGCTTGAGCAACTTTTCTAACTTTTATAGTTTTGTATTCAGCAGGAATGGTTCTTTTAACCATTTTAGGACCTTCCATCATGACACGTTTTTTAATATCCTTATAGACGGCCGGGTGTGATTCTTTTTCTATTCGGGCTGGGGTGACTAGGACTCTTGAAGTAATTGTTCTGTACTCGGCAGGTATTTCAACCAAACACATAATCTCACCTGTTAAATTACTTATTTTTTCAATAGGTCCTCTACCTTTCTTCCATGTGGTATATGCTGGCTTAACCAAAATATTTTCAGATTTTGTTTCATAAACTGCTGGAATTGTTTTTAGATGCTCATGCGCTTCCTTAACTAAAACAGATTCTGTTCTCCATTCATATTGTGCTGGTATCAACTTAGCAACTTCTGAAGCTTCTTTTACTAAAACTTCTTCAGTCACCCACTCGTATGTAGGTTCAGTCACTTCAATACGATATCCTGCTTCTTTTTTTAGTACCTCCCTGGATTCTGTTCTGTATGTTGCAGGAATAAGTACTCTTGCATAGCATTCACCCGTTTTTGCATTAGGTGGCAATAAATCACCTCCAGCAACCTGAATAATAGAAGCAGATTCTTGTAATTGCTTGTTTAATATGGAAAGTTTTTGTAAATCTTCTGTGGATTTATCAACCGTTGATTGTAATTGACTATTTTGTTCAAGCGCGTGATCAAGATCGTTTTGTATTCTTGTTAATTGATTATCCGGATCGGTTGCGCATCCCGTTAAAACAGCTGCAAACAGAAAGACACTTGCTATTATTTTCATTTATATTCTCCAGTATTTTTTAGTTGTAATTAGTCGGTGTATTTGAAGCTAATATATAGGCTGTTGATTACTCAAAACGCGTGAATACATTTATGGAGCCAAACTGTTCTTGTTTCGAGCTATATTTGTACAACCATAGGCTGCGTAATCTCACATAAAAAGCCTTGTATCAATAGACAACAGCTTATAACCCTTAAGCATCATGCTAAGGTTTTTGAGTGAGTCTAAATTGTGAAACGAGGCTAATATAAGCAGTATTACAGGTCTAAAGCCTACTAGCACAAACTGAACATAAAATGAATAAGCAAAATTTACCTAGTGCCTAGTTTTTGAGCATTCCATTAGCTAACATATTATTTGAAGCGCCACGTAAGAGCAAAGTCGATAACAGCAACCCCCATTCTTCTCTCATTTATCTTCTCTCATGTATCTTCACTCCTTAATGTTCAAACTTAGATTACGGATATGTTATTTCTTTAAACTTCATGCTATCAACTTATATTTAAGCCTACTTGCATTGCCACTTAACTGAATCTATCATAGCTGTTATCTGCATATGCTATATGGTAGAATCAGTCGGATAGCAATCGTTCTAACCGACTTATTAAATCCTGTTGTAACTTAGGAGGAGTGCTTGTTTGAGGCTTCTCAATGAATAGAAAGTAAATGTTTCCAAATGGAATTGGACTATTAATTTTAGTTGCGATTTAGTATAAACTCTTTGAATAGATTTAATTTAATCTTGTTAAAAACAAGATCAATAAGCGTCAAATTTTTAGAAATTTTTGAATTTTTAGCTATGCTTGCAATAGGCTTTTCGTTTTGCGCAGCTTACTTGTCTTCGTGACATTTCTAGTTACTTTAATCATTTAACCATGAAAATACAAAAAAACAGGTTTATTTTAAAAGTTATACTTCTTTGCTGTTTTAGCCTTATTGCCTGTGATGATGGTAGCGATAACGTAAGCTATTTTGATAAAGGAGTCACTTTTTTTCAGCAAGACGAATTTGATAAGGCAAGAATAGAATTTAAAAATGCTATTCAGCAAAACCCTCAAATGTCTGAAGCGCATTTCTATATGGCTTTGTTAAACGAAAAAGCAGGAAAATTTAAAGCCATGAAGATCAACTTGACTGAAGCATTGAAGTTTGATCCAGAAAATAGCAAAGTAAAATTAAAACTGAGCAAAGTAAGTTTACTGTTTAACGAAACAGATAAATCTTTGCAGGAAGTAGAAGAGGTTTTAAAAACAAATCCTGAATTGCTGGAAGCACTTACATTAAAGGCGTCTATTTTTCTTAGACAAAAGAAAACAGATGAAGCATTAGCAATCATAGAAAAGGTTTTAGAAAAGGATGCAGAAAATATTGAAGCGCTTTCTTTAAAAGCCCTTGTTTTTGTGAAAAAAAAGGCATTTGATGATGCCTTGGCTATACTAAAACCCGCTCTGCAAAAGCATAAAGAAAACATTTCTCTTCATTTGCTTAAAGTTCAAATAGACTCTAAGAAAAATGATATTGATGCCGTTATTACTGACTATAAAAAGCTAATTGAACTAAAGCCTGATAATAGACAGATTAAATATATTTTAGCCAAGGTTTATCTAAAAGCTGATAAAAAGATTGAAGCTCAAAGTCTATTAGAATCCATGATTTCAGATGAGCCTGAAGCAGTCGACTTGAAAATTCAATTGCTTGATTTTTTATATTCAGATGACAGAACTAAAGCATTAAATCAGTTAGATAGTTTTAGTGAAGAAAATAAAAATAAGACTTCAGTGCTTATACCACTTTCTGAATGGCTGATAGCCAAAAATGAGATAAGTAAAGCCAGAGATTTATTGGCCAAAATACTTACAGTGGCTCCTAAGAATCAGAAAAATAAGCATAGTGTAAAACTTATTTTGGCAAGACTTGATTTTAGCAAAAGAGATTATAAAAGTGCATTAAGCCAGGTAGATGATATATTGGCTGAAAATCCAGAAAACCTGGATGCAAAACTATTTAAAGCAGATATATTAACTACCGAAGAAAGTTATAATGCGGCTATTAAAATTATAGAAAATATTCTTTGGCAAGACCCCAGAATGGATAAAGCGCATTCTTTATTAGGAATAATTAATGAACGCTTGGGTAATATAGATAAAGCCTATGCAAATTATAAAGATGCTTTATCGATAAACTCTAAAAACATAGCGGCTCTTGATTTTATTGTTAAAAAAGAAGTCGCTAACAACCATATTGATTACGCTATAGAGTTATTAGAAAGAGCATTATATTTTTTACCCTCTCATTTAGCCATATTAACTAAATTAGTTGAGTTAAATATTAACCAGAATAATTGGGATAAAGCAAACGACTATATCAAAATAATTAAGACTAAAAGAGGGGGGCGATTATTAGCTGAATTATTTAAAGGAAAAATACTTCAGGGTAATAATAAATATGGAGATGCTATTCTCATATACAAAGAAATATTGAAGGATGCTCCCTGGGTAAAAGAAGCATTGATAGGCATGGCTGAATCCTATACTGAGTTAAATCAAATCAGTAAAATGCAGCAATACCTAGATATGTTTACAGATAATAACCCCGAAATATATTATCCTTATATATTAAAGTCCAGGCTGCTATCAGCTGAAGGGAGAAGCTCAAAAGCTATTAAACTAATTAAACAGGCTTTAGCAAAGAAAATAGTAAAAGAACCAGAATTATATATTGAATTGGCCAGATTATATAAACAAACAGGAAATAAAGAAAAAAGGTTTTCTGCTTATACTCAAGGCTTGATCAATTACCCCGATGATATCGGTTTATTATTAAACCTTGCTGCATACTTTGAAAGTTATAGTAAATTTGGTGAAGCAATTAAGCAATATAGACATGTTTTACAGATTAATTCGAAACAAAAAATTGCAAAAAACAATCTGGCTGTGATTCTACTTGATCAATATCAGGATGAAAAACATCTTAATGAAGCCATTAAATTGGTAGATGTTTTCAAACAATCGGGTCAGGCTTACTTTTTGGATACCTATGGCTGGGCTTATTTTAAAAAGGACGAAATCAATATCGCCCTTTCCGTATTTAAAAAAGTTGTTTTACTTAAGCCGAATGTTCCAGTATTTAGATATCATTTGGCAGAAGCCTATTTTAAACTGAATAATGCTATGGCAGCATCATCTGAATTAAAGCAAGCATTACAATATGCTAAAAACACAGCATTTCCTGAAAAGAAAAAGGCTGAAGAATTATTAAAGAAGGTAACGGGCAAGTGAAATTTTTAAAAGACTTATCAAAAAAAAATTTAGCATCTCATCATAGTGATGCATTTATAGATTTAGTATTAGGAGTTGAGCTGTGATTAAAATAAAAAAAGGGCTGGTTACAGTTATTGCTTTATTTTTGATGAGTTGTAGCTACCCAAGACTAGATGATACCAATGAACTACCTTCAGACTATACGTATAAAATCGGCCCCGGCGATAGTATAGAAATATTTGTTTGGGATAATCCAGATATATCCAGGTCTGTAACGGTTAGACCGGATGGGAAAATCAACACACCCTTATTAGATGATTTGATTGCTTCAAATAAAACTCCTGATGAGCTTGCTCGTGATATTGAGGAAGGTTTGGCAAAATACGTTCGGGAGCCTTTGGTAGCAGTCATGGTAAATGGTTTTAATGGTGTTTATCAACAACAGGTGCGTATTATTGGACAAATCAGTGGCGGAGGTGGTGGTGGATCAAGTCGGGGTGGAGGACGATATTCTGCAAGGTCAGTGCCGTACACTAAAGAGATGACTTTACTTGATCTAATGATACAAATAGGAGGCATAGGTACATTTGGCGATGGCAACAGGTCTAGCATTATAAGGAAAATTGATGGAGAGAATCAGCAGTTTGGCGTAAAAATTGATGATTTAATTGAAGACGGAGATTTGTCAGCAAATGTTAAAATTCTGCCTGGTGATATTTTAATTGTTCCCGAAGCTTTTTTCTAACATTGTAGATAAATTAGAGAGTCATTTTTGACTATTAATATTGAACAGCCAAACAATATAATAAATAAATATGCTAGATCAATTTTCTGAAGTTATCTATTTTGCAAAAGGTATCATTCGTAATAAATGGATTATCACTATTGTTGCATATCTTGTTTGTATTGGCGGGTGGACTTATGTCTATCGAATGCCTGATATCTATCAATCTTCTGCGCGAGTTCATGTGGATACCCGTACCATGTTGAGACCTTTATTACGTGGTATAGCTGTACAGAGCAATGTAAGAGGACTGGTTTTAATCATGAGAAAACTTATGTTTACTCAGCAAAACATACTAAAAGTGGCTGAGCTTGCGGCAATGGATATTGATTTGACTTCAGAATCCAAAATACACACCCTGGTAGGAAAATTAAAAAGAAAGATTAAAATACTAGGGGGTAGAGACGAAATATTTACCATTAAGTTTAGCTCCACTGATGCCGTTGAAACTAAAACCATGGTGCAAGCCGTTTTATCTGTTTTTTCTGAACAAACTCAGCAATCCAGTTTAAGTGATGTGGATAC
>CAZNGU010000030.1:0-9632 GCA_964572325.1 uncultured Methylomarinum sp. | reverse complement strand
GTATTTTAATATGTTCAGGCTCAAACTGAGTTAATGACAAAAACAAATTGGTCAATTTATTTTCCATTTTAGCCCCTAAATCATCGCGACTAGTCCACACATAATTTGCATACGTCGGTGTTTCCCAAATCAAGCGTATTTCATTTTCAGAGACTCTGCCATCTTCAATCATTGATTCAACAACCTTTGAGTTAACAGCTGCCAAATCGGCCTTGTGATCACGAACATTAAAAATACTAGCGTCATGACTCCCTGAATATTGAACTTCGGAAAAAAACTGCGACGGTTTGATTCCCTGTTTTTTTAAAAAATAAAGCGGCATGAAATGGCCAGAAGTGGAAAGGCGATTGCCAAAACTTAAACGGGTATTTTTGAAATCTTTAAGTGTATTTCCAGTAGAATCATCTCTGGCGATAAAATAAGTTGAAAAATCTTTGTCAATATCTCGCATAGCAATCGGGACAACCCCATACTTTTCATGAGCCTGAACATAAGTAACCCCACCAAAATAAGCAAGATCCACTTCCTTTTTCCCAATTGCCTCTACCAACTCCTCATAACCCTGGGGAATCACCAGTTCAACCGGAATACCTAATTGCTGCGAAAGAAATTTAATAAGACTCTGATGTCTTTGTTGCAGACTTTCCACAGACTCATCTGGCAACACGCCTACCCGTAAGATTTCAATTTTTTTTATGGGCTCTTCAGGAGCAGAACAACTCAATAAAAAAACATACAATGTTAGAGTCATAAAAAATTTACCCATTTTCCCTCTCTTTATTTTTTACAAATTTGTATGTTTATTAACAACACTCTAGTGTTCAAACTATATCACGTAAAAAACTTAACAAGGACAAGATTAATCAGAAAAACAATAAAAAGGGTTATATAATTCACTCTCATTCAATCCATTTTTGAATTTTCACCCAAAACACCATGTCAACCATTGATACCCGTAAACAAGCCATTATCCACTGGCTGACAGATACTATTAAGCTCGAAATCATCCATTTTGAACCGGCATCAAGTGATGCCAGCTTTAGACGATATTTCAGAGTGACGCATCAAAAGGGACAACACATAGTTATGGATGCGCCACCTGAAAAAGAAAGTACCGAACCCTTTATTCGTATCGCTGCACTTTTAACAAAACACAGTGTTAATATTCCTGATATCGTCCAGCAGGATATTAAGCAGGGGTTTTTATTACTAGAAGACTTTGGTTCACAGTGTTTCCTGGATTTATTATCTGACAGTACAGCAGATAAGTTTTATAGCAGTGCATTTGATAGTCTGTTTCAAATGCAAAATGCTATTAATACCGATACCTGCCAGTTACCCTTATACGATAAAGCTTTACTGGATAGCGAACTTGTACTTTTTTACCAGTGGTTTTTGCTTCAGACTCTTAATTTATCAATTCCTGAAAATTTAAAAATATCACTTAATCAACTATTAATTAGCTCTGCGCTGGAACAACCGCAGGTATGTGTTCATCGTGATTATCATTCCAGAAACTTAATGGTTTTAAAACACAATTCACCCGGTATTATTGATTTTCAGGATGCAGTGATAGGCCCAATTACTTACGACTTGGTTTCATTATTACGTGATTGTTATATTGCATGGCCTGAACACAAAATTGAACAATGGATAACCCAATATTATCAACATATCACCGAGTTAGGCTTGATAAACACATCGCTTGAATCATTTACCCGCTGGTTTGATTTAATGGGTGTACAAAGGCATTTAAAAGCTATTGGTATTTTTTCGCGTTTATATTTGCGTGACAATAAACCCGGTTATTTACAAGATATCCCCCGAACGCTAAACTATGTGAGTCAAATTTGTCATAAATATCCTGAGCTTGCAGAGTTCAATCATTATCTAAACCAGCAAGTACTCCCTGTCTACCAAAAAAAATGTCTTAAAAAACCATGAAAGCCATGATTTTAGCTGCAGGTCGTGGTGAGAGAATGCGTCCTTTAACAGATAGCATACCCAAACCGCTTTTATTAGTCGCTGGCAAACCCATTATTCAATACACTATTGAGCAATTAGTATCAGCTGGTTTTAATGAAATTGTGATTAATATTGCTCACCTTGGACAGCAAATTAAACAAGTCATAGGTAATGGTCAGCAATATAATGCTGCTATCACTTATTCAGATGAAGGAAAAACAGCCCTGGAAACAGCGGGTGGCATTATTAATGCTTTACCCCTACTAGGTAAAAAACCTTTTCTGGTCGTCAATGGTGATATTGCAAATGATTTTCCCTTTCACACACTACATAATAAAAAGATTGATCTGGCTCACCTGGTTTTAATTGCAAACCCGGAACATCACCCGGAAGGCGATTTCTATCTGGCAGAAAATCAATTATTGGCCATTCAAGGGCAACCTACTTTAACTTATAGTGGAATTGGACTTTATCATCCAGGCTTATTTAAATACACCGCTCCCGGAAAAATTAAACTGGCACCATTATTACGCAATGCTATGTCAACCCATCGAGTATCCGGTGAAAAATTTAGCGGTTTTTGGATGGATATTGGAACTCCAGGACGATTACAGGAACTGGACAAACGATACAGGAGTATTGCCCCAAATTTATAACCTGTTTGTAAGTAATGAAAAATGAGAACCCTTTAAAAAGACTGTACAATTACGCTTATAAACCTTGTACAACAGCTCTTGCCGACCCAAAATATCATTGAATTTAGGGAGCTGGAAAGAAATAATCGTTCGATATTGGGCAGGATTTTTGTTTGCCTTCAATAGGGTGGCAACGGGCGCATAGCAAGCTACGTAACTGCTGCCACCCTACTGAAGGCGGACAAAAAGACGAGCAAGATTGGATGATTATTTCTTTCCAGCTCCCTGAGATCTTATATTTACATCTACTTTGTGTATTTAATATAACCTCACTCCTCATTTCGGCAATAATTAACGGAGATCAAAATGAAAAAACTTTCATTCATCAGCGTATTCATGCTAAGCGCATGTGTCACCATTAATATTTATTTTCCTGCGGCAGCGGCAGAACAAGTCGCCGACGAAATCATAAAAAGTATTCAGTCAGAAGAACCTAATCCACAACAGCAAGATAGCCTAAGTCCACAGTCTAAAGCTGATGAACAGTCATTGTTCATTTATCACTGGATTGATAATGCCTTGAATATTCTGATTACACCCGCACAAGCTGCGCAAGCAGACTTGTCTGTCAATACGTCTGAAATTAGACAATTACGTGCCACCATGCGCAAGCGTTTTACTGCTTTAAAAACTTTTTATACAGAAGGACTTATGGGTATAAAATCGGATGGTTTTATTATCAGCAGAGGCTCTATACCTCTGAAAAACAAAAACAAGATAAAAAAATTAATAGCAGCAGAAAATGCCGATAGACAACGTCTTTATCAAGCAATAGCCAATGCAAACGGCCATCCTGACTGGTTTGCAGATATTAAAGCTGTCTTTGCCAAGCGCTGGATTAGCAATGCCCAATCCGGCTGGTGGGTTCAAACTTCAAATGGTAACTGGAAACAAAAATAAACATGGGACGTAGAAGATCAAGAAAGAAAAAATTACCGGAAACAGCGCTAACCGTCACAATAGAATCTTTAGCACATGATGGCAGAGGCATTACTCATGTAGATGGCAAAGTTATTTTTATTGATGAAGCATTGCCTGGTGAAAAACTCGATTTTATTTATACCGATAGCCGTAGAGATTATGCCGAAGGTAAAGTTGTAAAACTACATACTCAGGCGGCAGAACGAGTTATCCCTCAATGTCCTCATTTTGGTAATTGTGGCGGTTGTAGTTTTCAACATGTCAAAGACGAGGTGCAAATCCGTATTAAAGAAGGTTTGCTAAAAGAACAATTCAGCCGAATAGCTAAAGTAGATATACCACAAATATGGGAACCCATAACCGGGTCTTATTGGGGATACCGCAGAAAAGCACGAATGGGTGTCAAATATGTAGCTAAAAAAGGCCGCGTTTTAGTCGGATTTAGAGAACGCCGGAATCCGTTTTTGGCAGAAATAGAAAGCTGTAAAGTCATGCATCCCATTGTCGGCGAAAAATTAATGGATTTATCTGAAATGATTGGCGGCTTGAGCATTAAAGATAAAATACCGCAAATTGAAGTCGCTATAGGCGATGACGACTGTGTTCTGGCTTTTCGCGTACTTGAACCTCCAACAGATGAAGATAAAGAACGCATGCGGGCTTTTGGCCATCAACATAATATGAGTATTTGCCTGCAATCCAAAGGCCCCGATACCATCGTACCCATAGCGGGTGAAGCTGAAGTCATCTCCTCTTATGCTCTCCCAGATCAAGGCATACAATTTAAATTTAAACCGGCCATGTTTACTCAGGTTAATTATGAAATTAATCAGAAAATGGTCACTCGCGTCATAGAAACTCTGGATTTAAACGAAAATGATAATGTACTGGACCTCTTTTGTGGCTTAGGAAATTTCACTCTGCCCATGGCAACTAAGGCAGGTCATGTTGTTGGCGTAGAAGGTGACTTGCCATTAGTAAACCATGCCAAAGAAAATGCCAAATTAAATGGTCTGACAAATGTTGAATTTTATGCGGCTGATTTAAGTAAAGATGTGGCCGATCAAGCCTGGGCCAAACAAAAGTTTAATAAAGTGATGCTAGATCCATCAAGAGCCGGTGCATCAGAAGTATTACACAACTTAAAACACTGGAAACCAGAACTCATTATGTATGTTTCATGTAATCCGTCAACTTTAGCCCGAGATGCTGGAATTCTGGTTAATGATTTAGGCTATAAACTAGTGAAAGCAGGCGTTATGGATATGTTTCCTCAGACCGGGCATGTTGAATCAATTGCCCTTTTTAAAAAAGCATAAGCTCATCTGACTGATGCAAGTTCCGCAACATTATATCTATGTTTCTATCGCTGACCAGCAACTGTCTGTCATTGATAAAGGCAAAGCAGTGGCATCTTATCCGGTTTCAACGGCTAAAAATGGAGCCGGTGAAAAAATGGGAAGTGAATGTACACCCACTGGCTGGCATAAAATAAGAGTTAAAATTGGTGATACTCAGCCTTTGAATGCTGTTTTTGTTGGTCGTAGACCCACTTCAGAAATTTATAACAGTAATCTGAAAATGCAATTTCCGCATCGAGACTGGATACTGACTCGAATTTTATGGCTGGCGGGGCTTGAACCTGGTAAGAACAGATATGGCCAGCTTGATTCCAGTTGGCGATACATATATATACACGGCAGCCCCGATGATTTAATCAACGGCAATCCCGAATCTCATGGTTGTATCCGCATGAAAAATGCCGATATGCTAAATTTATTTAACCGCGTTGACAATGGCTTAAAAGTACTTATTGAATAATGTCTAATAAAACCTACAATGTCTAGAATTGTCCTAGGTATCGAATATGACGGCAGTGGTTTTTCTGGCTGGCAATTCCAAAATCAGCGCCGAACCGTTCAAAATGAGCTGGAAATAGCCTTGTCAAGTATAGCCAATCAGAAAATAAGCGTCCAATGTGCAGGTAGAACAGATTCTGGCGTACATGCCTTGGAACAAGTGGTGCATTTTGATAGTCAATGTGAACGCACACTGGAAAACTGGGTTATGGGCGGCAATAGTAACTTACCCAAAGATATTCGCATTCTTTGGGCAAAACCAGCAGTAGACGATTTTCATGCACGTTTTAGTGCCATTGCACGGTATTACCGCTATGTAATTTTGAACCGCCCAGTAAAATCGGCATTGCAATATGACCGCGTAACATGGTGTTATACCCCCCTTGATGAAGTTAAAATGCATGCTGCAGCACAAGCATTAATTGGTGAACACGATTTTTCTTCATTTAGGGCGCAAAGGTGTCAATCAAAGAGTCCCAATAGGATCATGCATTTTATTAATGTTTTCCGTCAAGATGACGAGATAATAATAGAGCTGTCTGCCAATGCCTTTCTTCATCACATGGTCAGAAATATTGCCGGAGTACTGCTGGACATAGGCATTGGAAAACAGTCCGTAAATTGGGCACAGGAGTTGCTTAATATTAAAGATAGAAGACAAGGAGGAAATACTGCGCCGCCCCACGGTTTGTATTTAGGTGGGGTTTATTACCCTGAAAAGTATAAAATTAACAAACACTCAATATTTAATGCCTTAGCAAAGGATGTGGGTCGTTTTCAACATTAATTTTTTTAGAACAGTTTTACAATATTAAATATGATGGATGTAACAAATTTATTGACCTTCCAGGTTCATGGCGCAGCAAGTAACTCTAGTGGTGGTATCGCCAGCACTGTAGCAGAAATATTAACTTTTTTGGAAAGTTTGCTAGGCCTTTCCCCCAGTGAACTGTTTTCTGTATTTCTGCCGGGTATTTCAGGTATAGCCAATATTCACCCCATTATCGTACATTTCCCTATTGCCTTTTTATTATCATTTTTTATTATTGACCTATCCGGGAGCCTGTTTAAGCAGCAACACTGGCGTCAATTCTCCTCCGGCCTTCTTTACCTGGGAACGGTAGCAGCAGCTGCTGCGGTAGCTGCAGGCTTAGCCGCTGAGGGCACTGTTGAACACGGCGCAAATGTACATTTAATATTGGAAAAACATGAAGCTATTGGCATTACGGTGCTTTGTTTAGCAGTCCTGCTTTCGCTTTGGCGTTTATTTAGTAAAGGCATAATAACAGGCTTATCCAATATACTTTATATATCACTTTCTACGTTATTAATCGTTTTAATGATAACAGGCGCTGATCTGGGTAGCTTAATGGTCTATAAATATGGGGTTGCCGTAGAAGCAGTAAAAGTTAACAGTATTGATTATTTCCAAGAACATACTCATTCACATTGAAGTCACTGAATGTCCTTTTAAGGGGGAGTATAAATGGCAGATGCAACCGATAAAAACACAGCATCCGATGATTTTGCAGACGATCTGGATGCAATGCTCAATGATACATCTTCATTGGACGAGATTAACGAGGTCATTGATGATGAAGATGCCATTGACCGCTTATTAATGGACGACTCAGAAACTGCAGAGCAAGACGAATTTGCCGAAATTGATGAGTTTGCTGAAGACTCAACACCTGTCATTAAGCAGACAGCTGCTGAAATGCCCGTTGAAGATGATGCGTTTGACGTTGATGAGCTAATTGACTCTTCCACAAGCGAAGCAAGTCCTGAAGAAGATGAATTTGCCGAAATTGATGAATTTTCAGAAAATTTTGATAGCTCTGAATCAGAAACTAATCTTATTGAAGATGCTATAGAAACCACTAGCGATAATTCTGATGGGATTTCAGAAATATCAGATACAGATATATCGATGGCTAATTTTGATATTTCTGATGATGACGACGAAGACGAAGACGAAGATAAAGATAAAGATGAGTTTTTTGAAAGTGCGAATACTGTTGAAAATGATACCAACACACCTGATCAGTCGCTTGAAACCCCTCCTCTACCTCTACCTATATCTGCACCCACGCCGGCAATAAATACTAAGGAAACCGAACAAACAAACACGGCTATAGATGAAATTAATGCACAAATCAGCCAGCTCTGGGCTGATAATGAAGAGTTTAAGCAACAACTGACTGAACTGGCCGATACCGCTAAGCAAGACAGTACAGTTACAGAGGCACTAGACACGCTACAAACAGAACAGCGCAGATTAAAAAAATCACTTAAAGAAAGCGAAAACAGTGTTCCTGTAGTTACCTACATAGCACTAGGTCTGGCTATTTTAGCTTTATTGGTCGGTAGCGGCCTGGGTTTTATTGGTTATAGTGCACAATCAGAAGTGACTGAATTAGCAGAAATAGTTACAACACTGGAAGAAGAGATTGAAATATTAACCGCAAAAGACAATAGCAAAAATATTAAAAAATTGAATGCAAAAATAATTGCATTATCGAAAAAAGAAGCACTTGTCAGTGCCCAATTGGAAAAAATTAACGATGCCTTAAAAACACCCTCTTTAAAACCCATTGTTGATGATTTAGTCGTACAAAATGATCATGCCCAACAGGCTATTGAAACGCTTCTAGCCAAAGTTGACACATTAGAAAAGCGCAAACAGTCTGTCGCCAAAGTAAAGAAAGCTAAAAAAATAATCCCTAAAGCCACCTGGGGGGTTAACCTGGTTTCTTTTAAACAAGAATGGTATGCCAAGAGAAAAGCGGCTGAATTTGATAAAAAAGGAATTCCGGCCAATGTCATTAAAGTTAAAGTTAATGGCGAAGACTGGTTCCGTTTAACAGTAAAAGGCTTTAAAAGTAAATATGAGGCCGCAGCTTATGCTGTTAAAGTTAAAAAGACACTTAATCTGAGCTCTACCTGGGTCACTAAAAATTAATCACTTGTAAAAATAATGAAAAATAATACAGCCATGATACTTTACAGGTTTTTTCTCCTGCAAAAGGGCATTTTCTAAATATATGGAAGCAAAGCAAAACCCTTTAGGCCTTCGTTTTAGAGGCTACCTCCCCGTTATTATTGATATTGAAACAGCAGGATTTAATGCTAAAAAAAACCCTTTATTAGAAATTGCTGCCGTGATTGTAGAACCTGATGCTCAAGGACTTTTGCAGCTTACCGAAACACATGCCAATAATATCATTCCTTTTAAAGACTCTGAACTTGATGATGCAGCATTAAAATTTACCGGTATTGATCCCTATCATCCTTTTCGGATGTCTGTTGATGAAAAAGACGCCCTATCAAACATATTCAAACCCGTTAAAGCAGCCATTAAACGAAATGACTGCACCCGTGCCATTTTAGTTGGCCATAATCCAGCATTTGATATTAATTTCTTAAACGCAGCGATTGAAAGGACTAAAATCAAGCGTAGCCCTTTTCATCCCTTTAGCAGTTTTGACACGGCAACACTGGGAGGCCTGGTTTATGGACAGACTGTATTAGCAAAAATTGCCAAAGCAGCAAATTTAGAATGGGATGCTGATAAAGCGCATTCGGCAATTTATGATGCAGAACAAACCGCCAAACTATTTTGCATGATGGTTAATCGCTGGAAAGTACTGGAAGAGATGGAGGGTAGACTTAAGACTCAAGACTAAAGACGGAAAGCCTGTTTGTTTTCCGTCTTTAGGTGGTTTCTCGGAAAAAAAACCCCTATTGCGCCGGACTTTTGTTTCTGACCAAACTATCTCAAGAGGCGCATAGTGATTCTACGTAACGATTGAGATTGTTTGGTCAGGAGCAAAAAGACAAGCAAGATGGGTATATTTATTTCGTGGAACCACCTTATATCAATTTGATTTAATCTTCAGTTTGAGTCGCAGCTGTTACCATGCCTTCTAACTCACCTTTGTTGTATAGCTCCATAATAATATCGCAACCACCGACTAATTCACCATTAATATAAAGCTGTGGATAAGTAGGCCAGTTGGAATGTTGTTTTAATGCTTCCCGCAATTCCTGATCTTCAAAAATATTGATATACATAAACTTGGCATTACACGCTTTTAAAGCCTGTACAGTCTGAGCAGAAAAGCCACATTGTGGAAAATCCGGTGAACCTTTCATATACAATACAACAGGGTGACTACCCAATTGATCTTTA
>CAZNGU010000029.1:7361-9738 GCA_964572325.1 uncultured Methylomarinum sp. | reverse complement strand
GGAGCCAAAAGACCCGTCAGAATTCGGGTATTATTGAATCCTCGTTCCTTAGTATGGCTCAAGCTTTATTGCTGAGAGTCGAAAATATTTTATAGTATCCACGCAAAATTATACGTGAGGTACATAGTGCCTTCTCAGTGTATTTGAAGCTTCTTAGCAACATCATACTGAATAATTACATTTATTAAAGAATAAAAGGTTGGAGATTGCCTTGGATAAAAAAATGAAGATTCTTGTGGTTGATGACTTTTCAACAATGAGACGAATAGTAAAAAACCTGTTAAGAGATCTGGGCTTTACCAATACTGTTGAGGCCGATGATGGTAAAACAGCTTTACCTATTTTAGAAGCTGGCGGAATTGACTTTTTAGTGACTGACTGGAATATGCCGGGAATGACAGGTATTGATTTATTAAAAGCAGTAAGATCAAATCCTGATTTAGTTAATTTACCGGTGCTAATGGTCACTGCTGAAGCCAAGAGAGAGCAAATTATTATGGCTGCTCAGGCAGGCGTTAATGGCTATGTCATTAAGCCCTTTACAGCAGGCACATTAAAAGAAAAAATAGACAAAATTTTTGAACGTATCGATGGTTAAAACTCATCAGTTTAAGGAGCATACTGGAATGAGCACTGATAATCGCTTAATGCTGGCCAAAGACCTAGTTATAGCTATAGAAAATGGGGATGATTTGGCAGCTGACAAAATACTCGACAACATAGCCGGGTTAAGAGAGTCACAATTATTTCAAGAGGTAGGCAGACTAACCCGACAGTTACACGATACCATGGCTAGTTTTTCCCTGGATTCAAAAATAACCGCTATTACAGAACAAGATATCCCTGATGCGAAGGAACGTTTGCAGCATGTCATTACCATGACAGAAGAGGCCGCTGATAAAACCTTAACAGCAGTTGAGGATCTATTGCCAGTGTCGCAAAAGCTTAATGATCAAGCCGGACGACTTTCTGAAAAATGGGATCGGTTTATGGACAGAGAAATGCCTTTTGAAGAATTTAAAAGTATGAGTGCAGAAATTACCTGTCATTTCCAGGAATCTAAAGGCTCTTTGGAACAAGTTCAAAATGGATTGAATGACATTTTATTGGCTCAAGGGTTTCAGGATATTACCGGACAAATCATCAAACGAGTCATTAATTTAGTGCAAAACCTGGAAGAAAGTATGGTTGAATTAGTACGCATTTCAGGAGGGGCAAGCAGTCATTCTCAGACAACTCAAGAGATTGAGTTACCAGGCCCCGTAGTTCCAGGGGTTGATGATCAAAAAGGAGATGTTGTATCTAACCAGGATGATGTTGATGACCTTTTATCCAGTTTAGGCTTTTAAGCGATGTGTTGCACATTATCTGTATTGTATTTTTTTGCCTTTATTACAGATAGCACTTTATTTCCATTAATAAGGAAAAATTATGGCAGTTGACCTAGATGATGAAATTTTACAAGACTTTTTAGTCGAAGCCGGTGAAATTCTTGAATTACTAGGCGAGCAACTGATAACGCTTGAGCAGACACCTGATGACCTTGATCTGTTAAACGCTATATTCAGAGGTTTTCATACCATAAAAGGGGGGGCTGGTTTTTTAGCGTTGAATCCTTTAGTTAGCGTTTGCCACAAAGCAGAAGATGTTTTTGATGTTTTAAGAGAAGGAGAACGCAAGGTTACTCCTGATTTAATGGATGTCATACTGGAAGTAGTAGATGTAGTGAACGTGATGTTTGATCAAGTCAAGACAGGAAATGACCCTGAAGAGGCTAATGAAAACCTACTGAACCGATTACAAGGATATACACGTGTAGGCGGTGACATAGAGTCAAAAGCCGAGGATCTGGTCATTGAGGACAACACAGTAGAAGAAACCATAGTAGAGACACCCGCTACTATTGCCGATGTGGTTGAACAGGAATTTGAGGCCATGCTTGACGACCCTTCTACAGACAACAAAGTCCAGGATAATGATGAGATTACTGAAGATGAGTTTGATCACTTATTAGATGAATTACATGGAAAAGGACAATTTTCGGTTGAATCATTAAGCCAGGACGAACAAGCAAAAGTCATCGATTCCGGGGAAATATCAGAACATGAATTTGACAATTTACTGGATGAATTACATGGAAAAGGACAGTTCTCTGCGAAAAAACTGCAACAAGAAGAAGCAATAGAAGAGCCCAAAGCTGTCGAGCCAACACCTAATACCAGCGATATTACAGAAGATGAGTTTGACAACCTTTTAGATGACCTTCATGGAAAAGGACAATTTAACGGTGGCATAGCAAAACCTGAAAAAATACAAGAAGCTCCTAAACCCGTTAGTAAGCCCAAAGCCCCCGCTCAACAAGCCAAAGTCACTAAAA
>CAZNGU010000029.1:0-7351 GCA_964572325.1 uncultured Methylomarinum sp. | reverse complement strand
AAAGAAAGCAAAGCTATTAGTAAAAAGAAAGAAAGCAAAGCTATTAGTAAAAAAGAAGCCGTTAAAGTCCCCCCAAAACCTGCAAGCAGTAAGGCAAATAAAACAGCGAAAGCGGCAACAGCGAAACCCCAAGGCGAAACAACAGTTAGGGTTGATACCCATGTACTTGATGAAATAATGAACATGGTGGGTGAACTGGTTCTAGTGAGAAACCGTTTTCAAACACTTAAATCAGCCTCAGATCATTCATCTGAAGGTTCAAGCTCTAATAATGAAGCAGTAGCAAAAGCAATTTCTAACCTGGATGTGGTTACTGCTGATTTACAATTAGCGGTAATGAAGACTCGGATGCAACCGATCAAAAAAGTGTTCGGCCGTTTCCCTCGTGTGGTTCGAGACTTATCCAGAAGTCTTAAAAAAGAAATTAAACTTGAGCTCGTTGGCGAAGAAACCGACCTTGATAAAAACCTGGTTGAAGCCCTGGCTGATCCACTGGTACATTTAGTTAGAAATGCTGTAGATCATGGAATTGAGTCACCTGAAGACCGACTTGCAGCCGGTAAACCGCAAGAAGGAAAAGTGATATTAACGGCCTCTCAGGAAGGCGATCACATTCTTTTATCAATCAAAGATGATGGTAAAGGAATGAATGCTGATCATTTACGCCGCATTGTTGTAGAAAAACAATTAATGGACGAAGAAACAGCCGCAAGACTTGAAGACAAAGAATGTTTTAACCTGATTTTCATGCCTGGCTTTTCAACAAAGACCGAAATTTCAGATGTTTCAGGTCGTGGTGTTGGAATGGACGTAGTTAAAACTCGCATTACCCAAATGAATGGCGTAGTCGAAGTAGACTCTATAGAAGGTGTTGGCAGCACTATCATTATTAAAGTCCCTCTAACATTGGCCATTATGCCTACTCTAATGGTTATTCTTGATAAACAGGCATTTGCTTTACCCTTAGCCAGTGTACTGGAAATCCTGGATCTGGATTTACGCACAACCAATATGGTGGATGGTCAATTAGTTATTATGGTAAGAAATAAAGCCCTTCCCGTGTTTTTTCTTAGTGAATGGCTGGTAAATAACCCCAATTATACGGTAAATAAGCAAACGACTGGACATGTTGTGATTGTTAATTCAGGTGGTAAAGCCATCGGCTTTGTGGTTGATAAACTGATTGGACAAGAAGAGGTAGTTATCAAACCTTTGGGAGCAAAATTACAGGGTCTTGACGGGCTAGCGGGTGCAACCATTACAGGCGATGGAAAAATCGCATTGATTCTTGATGTATCAGGGCTAATGAAACGATATGCAAGTTAGTGCTGCACAAATAAGCCATCAATATAGTCTTGCCGGTATATATTAGCCCTCCCTTGATGGGGAAGGGTCAATACTGTTGACTTAAGAAAAAAGCGCCTTCTCCAGCGGGAGAAGGTTGGGATGAGGGGAAATTAAAAAGTTGTTTTTCCTCAATTTATTTCCCCTCATCCCTCCCTCTCCCTTTGGAGATGGCTTAAGTCAACAGCATTGGGGATCGGTCGGTGAGGAGAAAATAGAAAATTCTCTTCTTCAAATTTCTTTTACCCTCTTGCGTTATGGGAGCTTAAAAGAAAGAGGAGTAGAGAAATTATTTGATCTCTCCTCACCCAAGCCCCTCCTTCTTGAGAGGGCTATATTTGTCAGCACAAGTGTGATGGAGCACTTAGTATTCCGGCAACGTTGCATTGCTCTCGTTACCACGCTCCGCGTGGGAACGCAATTTGTGACGCTCTGCGTCACAGGACGCAAAAGCGTCCTTATTTAAATTACCACGGAGACCGTGGAAACTAAAAAATGCCATATCCACATGAGCATTCATTAATCCAATAGTTTCTGCGAAACCTTAAAATATTTTTTAAGGTTTCGCAATAATAATAAAAAAACTGTTTAAAATTTTATGACAATTCGGGTATTAGTTGTTGATGACTCCTGGTTTATGTGTAAAAGAATTAAGGAGATTCTAGAAGAAGAATCTGACTTTGAAGTTGTCGGAATAGCCAAAAATGGAAAAGAAGCTTTATTAATGACAGTTCAGCTGGAACCTGATGTTATAACAATGGATGTAGAAATGCCTGTGATGAACGGAATTGAAGCCGTGCAAAAGATTATGGCCGAATGTCCAACCGGTATTTTAATGTTCTCATCTACTACTCAGGCAGGTGCCCAGGCAACCCTCGACGCACTGAATGCCGGAGCAATAGACTTTTTACCGAAACAATTGAATGAACTTGATGGCAACAAGGAAACCGCAAAGCAATCATTAAGACATAGAGTTCGTATGGTTGCCCTGCAAAAAAAGAGAATTAGAGATAAAACACTACAAAATAGCTTAATCAGTAAGAAAAAGACAGCACCGGCTTCATCAGTTATAAGACGAGAGCCCTCCCCTGCATCTGGCAATAGCATTGATTTGTTAGTTATCGTGGCATCAACCGGAGGTCCTGTTGCAATTCAAAAAGTTTTGACCCGCCTCCCTTCTAACTGCTCGTTTCCTATACTTATAGTGCAACACATGCCAGAGAACTTCACCAAAAGTTTTTCTGAAAGATTAAATCAATTATGCAAAGTCACTGTAAAAGAAGCAGAACAGGGTGATGAATTAAAACCAGGTGTAGCTTTACTAGCTCCTGGAGGAATGCAAATAGAGTTGAAAAAAGGTATCACAAAGAAAACAGTCTCTCTCAGGAAAAAGCAAAAGAACGAAATATATAGCCCCTGTGCAGATATTACATTAGCATCAATAGCCAAGGTTTTATCAGCTCGAGTATTGACCGTTGTTTTGACAGGTATGGGGGCTGATGGAAAAGAAGGTGCCAAAAAATTAAAACAAAAAGGAGCACAAATTTGGGCGCAAGATGAAGCCAGCTGCACAATCTATGGAATGCCAAAAGCCATTGCCGATGCCAAAATAGCAGATAAAATATATAGTCTTGATAAAATTGCCAGCGAATTTGAAAAATTGTAATAGGAGCCTAATTTAAGCGAGTGCAACAAAGCAGATGACCATTTATCAGCTTTCTATACTTCTCGCGGTCACGGATGCGGAATTTATGGCGAACTGATTTTGGTCGAGAGCAAGGCCAATTATTCAAATTATTTTATGTACATTCCTGACCAATAAAAAATAATTTTATGAACTTAACAAAAAATGCAGAATGTCTCATTTATATTTATTTTTTTTCCCGACTTTTCTAATAAGATACGGATTCAAAGAGGTTTAAAATTATGGATTTTTTAAGCATTCTAGGTGTTTTATTAGGGTTCTCAGCCATTGTAGGAGGGAATTTTTTAGAGGGCGGACATTTAGCCGCATTATTTAATTTTCCAGCATTACTCATTGTGGTTGGAGGAACATTAGGTGCCACTTTTTTGCATTTTCCACCCAATGTTATCTTTCGGAGTATTAAAATCACCTGGTTAATTATTCAACCCAGGAAAGTATTACTCCAAAACCAGATAGATAAAGTGGTGAAATGGAGTACCTTAGCAAGAAAAGAAGGCCTTTTAGGTCTGGAAATAGTGGTTAATGGAGAAAAAGATCCCTTTGCAAAAAAAGGTTTACAGTTATTAGTCGACGGCAATGAACCGGAAATTATCCGAGACTGTCTGGAGGTAGAATTAAACACCATCGAGCATCTTGAAATACAAGCAGCCAAAGTATATGAAGCCATGGGAGGCTATTCTCCTACTATTGGCATCATTGGTGCTGTTGTTGGTTTAATACATGTTATGCAGAACCTGGCAGATCCTGAATTGTTAGGAGCAGGAATTGCCACAGCTTTTGTAGCAACTATTTATGGTGTTGGCTTAGCCAACTTACTGTTTTTACCTATTGCCAATAAATTAAAACTAGAAGCGTATGCTCTACTACAGGCTAAAGAAATGATGCTGGAAGGAATTACCGCGATTGCAGAAGGTGAAAACCCAAGAAATATAGAACTAAAACTATCCGGTTATTTATCAAATAAATAATTTACTTTTTAAAAATAAATGTACCTATTCAATATGATTTTGCTGAGGATGACAATCACTAACAAACTTCTAATCATTGGTTAAATAAATGGCACGGAGACGACGCAAAAGAACAAATTTTGATGGAAGTGACAACCACGAACGCTGGCTGGTTTCTTATGCGGATTTTGTCACATTACTATTTGCTTTTTTTGTAGTGATGTATTCAATTTCTTCAGTCAATACAACGAAATATGCAGATTTATCTGAAGCACTGGATGGTGCTTTTTCTCAGACAAGCAAAATAAACAAACAGCTGGATCCTATACAGCAGGTGGTTGAGCTGACCACTATTCAGCCTATAATTTTAGAAAACCCAACAACTGAAGAACTAGAAAAACATAGGCAATTAAGTGATGAGATTTTAAAAGAAAGGCGCCAGTTAGAATTAGTCTCCGAGCAATTTGAAGATGTATTACAGCCCTATATTGAAAATGATTTAATTGAAGTTAAAAAAAACGACTTCTGGATTGAACTTGAAATGAATAGCCAGCTATTATTTTTAAGCGGAGAAGCTGAATTATCAAGAAAGGCACATCCAGTACTAAAAAAAGTTGCCGAAGTCGTAAGGCGCTTACCTAATGTAATTAATATTGAAGGCTACACAGATAATATACCGATAGATACGGTTGAATTTCCTTCAAACTGGGATCTTTCTTCTGCAAGGGCAACATCGGTAGTCAGAGAGTTTATAAATAATGGTATTTCGCCTAAACGCTTATCAGCCATTGGTTATGGAGAATTTCATCCAGCCGCCGATAACAAAAGTACTGAAGGGCGAATTAAAAACCGCCGGGTTGTTTTGGTATTAATGTCTCAGGTATTTGCTCGCTATGGAATGAGCGATGAAGAAAGAGCCAGGGTATTAAATTTAGATCCCTCGAAAAGCTCGACTAATGAAAATGCGAACAAATTGTAATGTAGGTAACTATGAAAGTATGGGCAGTAACAAATCAAAAAGGGGGAGTAGGCAAAACCACAACCGTTGTTTCCCTGGGTGGACTTTTATCTTCATGGGGTTTTAAAACTTTATTAATAGATCTTGATCCACATGGCTCTTTAACCAGTTATTTTAAATTGAACCCTGATGAAATGAAATTGAGTGTTTACAATTTATTTCATGAAACAGGACAGAAAAAAAACAAAGTAAACCCTCAGCCTTATATTGTAAACACTGAATTTGATGGCCTGTCTATTCTACCGGCATCTATAGCCATAGCAACGCTGGACAGACAAGTTGCCGCTTTAGGGGGCATGGGATTAGTCGTGTCAAATGCCTTAAGCCTAGTCTCGGATGAATACGATTACGTCATCATTGATAGCCCACCCATGCTGGGTATACTAATGATTAATGCCCTAGCTGCATGCCAACATATTATTATTCCCTCGGCTTCTGAACATTTGGCTTTAAAAGGTCTGGAAAGAATGGTTCATACCGTTCACATGGTATTCAAATCGAAAAAAAAACCACCCCAATATACTATTGTACCCACACTGTTTGATAAGCGAACTAAAGCCGCAAAAGAAAGTTTAATCGTTATGCGCCAAAGCTATCCCCAACATGTTTGGCAGTCGGAAATACCTGTGGATACAAAAATAAGAAATGCCAGCCTAAAAGGGATACCAGCGCCTTTAGTTGAACCGGGCTCAAAGGCAGTAAAAGCCTATACCCAGTTACTGGAGTTTTTAATGCAGGAAAAAAGTCATGCTTATGCAACACACAATAAATAACCCACCATTATTACTTGTCTTTTTGTTTGTCTTCAGCGTTGCAACTTTGGTTACATAGCCTGCTATGCGCCCTACGTTGCGCCTTGAATACCAAGCAAAATCCTGCCTAATAACTGGTAGCTTATTTATTGCGTGTTACCTTAATAGAAAACAGTAATGTATCCATGCCTTTAAAAATAATTGCTCCTCCCATTGATCGTCAGGAAATTGCTTTAGATACATATTTAAGTAAATTACTGGATAAAATTCCTGACCACGACAGCTTAGATAAACAAAATAAAGAGCCCCTTCTTACAAAAACCGTAAGAAAAGAAAAATACAACGAAAGTGCCTTAAAACAAATTAGCACTAAAGCCGAATCAGGTAAAATTGTTAACCCACTCTCGGTTATGCCAGAATGGACACAACATGAATTTCAGGCCTTATTTTTTAAAGTAGATAAAATAGTACTAGCAACCCCCCTGACTGAATTATTTAAAACCATAAAAATTGAAAAAAACCCCACTCAAATCCCGGGTCAACCTTCATGGTTTATGGGTTTATTAGATGTCAGAGATCGTAGAATAGGTGTTTTAGATACTGGGCAGCTTATTTATGGAAAAACCAGAGGGCAGCAAAGAGATTTAGAAAAACAACCCTTTAAAAGTATATTAATGACTTACGATGGTAACTGGGGACTTGCCTGTGATGAAATTCTATCCATAGGAAAAATTGAACCCGACAAGGTACGTTGGCGCACCTTACGCAAACAAAAACCCTGGTTAGTAGGAACAGTAATCGAAGAACTGACCGCAGTTATAGATGTCAATCAATTAACACCTCGTCGAAAAACCGGATAGTTATAAACCCGTCTCCATGAGACCGCGCTAAGTATAAGAGCAAAGAAAAAAAATTCTACTAGAATAGTTACAATATAAGTAAACAATGGGTAAACTGGAATGAGCGAAGAAAACAAGCAAAATGATCAAATCATGCAATGGGTTACTTTTCGCCTCGGTGATGAAAAATATGGCATCAATGTCATGCAGGTACAAGAGGTATTAAGAATTACTGAAATTGCTCCTGTCCCCGGTGCCCCTACCTATGTTTTAGGGATCATTAATTTACGGGGTAATGTAGTTACCGTTATTGATACACGTAATCGTTTTGGCTTAATGTCAAAAGAAACAGATGATGCTTCACGTATTGTTATTATAGAAACCGAAGAACATATTATAGGGATTTTGGTGGATAGTGTTGCCGAAGTTGTTGAAATGAAGGCGTCGGAAATTGAAAATGCACCTAATGTAGGTAATGAAGAAAGTTCTAAATATATCCAGGGAGTGACCAGTAAGGATAACGAATTATTGATCCTGGTTGATCTTAATAAATTTTTAAGTGATGAAGAAAAACAAGAGATGGATCTTTTTTAGACGCTGTTAAATATCTAAAAAGTGAGGGTAATATGTCTGAAATTAATTCAATTGGTCACACCTATCCAATTCTTAAAACCGCCAAAATTATTCGAGAGCAAAAAAAACATCAATCAAATAATAAGAAACCTGCCAAAACGCAACAGGAAAGT
>CAZNGU010000028.1:0-9880 GCA_964572325.1 uncultured Methylomarinum sp. | reverse complement strand
TGGAAGCGATTATCGCCCTGCCTGATCAGCTTTTTTACAATACCGGTATTTCGACTTATATCTGGATACTCAATAACCATAAAGATCAACAGCGCAAAGGTAAAATTCAACTGATCAATGCCACTGGTTCTAAAGATGAAGAACTGATGAAGGCTGGTGAGCGTGATTTTAACCGCTTCTGGGAAAAAATGCCGCGCTCCTTGGGCAATAAACGCAAGAAAATCCCTGAGAATGGAGAAACCAAAGGCATTGGTTTTATTACTAAACTCTATGGTGATTTTACAGAGAGTGAGTTTGTTAAAATTTTGCCCAATGCGTTTTTTGGCTATCATCGGATCACAGTTGAGCAACCGCAAAAAGATGAAGATGGTAATGCAATTTTAAGCAAAGGCAAGCCCAAAGCGGATAGCAAACTGAGGGATTATGAAAATATTCCATTTTTGCAGAAAGACAAAAATGATAAATTGATTCCCCAAAGCATTGAAGGATATTTTCAACGCGAAGTCTTACCCCATCTACCGGATGCCTGGATTGATGAAAAGAAAACCAAAACAGGCTATGAAATCAACTTCACCAAATACTTTTACGAGTTTAAGCCGCTGCGCTCACTGGTAGACATTAAAGCCGATATTCTGGCACTGGAAGCCAGCAGTCTGGAACTGGAAAAAAAGGTGCTGGACTGATGGAGAATGATGGGCAAAGTATCATCATCTATAACACCCGCGATGGCAAAGCGGCGGTTTCGCTTTATGCCAAAGATGGCAGGGTCTGGATGAACCAAAACCAGTTGGCAGAACTTTTTGACACCTCTAAGCAGAATATCGGTCAACATATAGCTAACCTGTTGACTGAAATGGAATTAGACGAAAATTCAGTTGTAAAGGATTACTTTACAACTGCTTCTGATTGTAGAAACTACGATTTACAAGCCCTCAAGCAACTGGAACAAGCGATAAAGAGGGGGAGATAATAATGGAAAACAAAAAAATCAGCTCTGAGAATGCACCAATATCGACGGTTTTTTACAATGAAATTTGCACTATTGTTCATTCAGCAAAAAACAAAGTCTATTTAGCTGTTAATACCGCTATGGTGGAAGCCTATTGGCTTATAGGCAAACGCATTGTAGAGGAAGAACAGCAAGGGAAAGAGCGGGCAAAGTATGGACAAGCCTTGCTCAAAAATTTATCTATTGAGCTAAGTAATGATTTTGGTAAAGGGTTTTCTGTAGCAAATTTAAAAAATTTCAGGCTATTCTACCGCACATTTTCGGGTGATGGAAAAGGCTACGCAGTGCGTAGCGAATTGAGCTGGACGCATTATCGTTCACTTATTCGCATCAAAGACCCTAAGGCTCGCCTCTGGTACGCAGAAGAAGCGATAAGCAATCATTGGTCGTCCAGAGCACTAGATCGGCAAATTAATGTACTTTATTATGAGCGTCTGCTTTCCAGTCAAGAGCCTGCCCCCGTTGCAAAAGAAGCCAAAGAAAAAACAGACAGGCTGCAAGTTGACCCAAAAGATTACCTGCGCGATCCTTATATCTTTGATTTTCTCGACCTTCCTTATCAATCATTATTAGAAAATGATGTAGAACAAGCCTTAATCAACAACCTGCAAAAATTCTTGTTAGAGCTGGGTAAAGGCTTTGCCTTTGTCGAACGCCAAAAACGTATCAGCACAGACGATCAGGATTTTTATATCGACCTGGTTTTTTATCATTTCAAACTAAAATGCTTTTTGCTGATTGATCTAAAAATAGGCAAGCTCGCCCATTAGGATGTGGGGCAAATGGATACCTATATACGTATTTTTGATCAACATCTAAAAGAGCCAGAGGATAACCCCACCATAGGTTTAATACTGTGTAGCGAAAAAAGCACAGCGGTCGCCAAATATTCGGTATTAACCGATAGCCAGCAACTCTTTGCTTCCAAGTATCTGCCTTTTCTGCCTTCCGAAGACGAGTTGTGTAAAGAGCTGGAACGTGAACGCAGATTGTTGGTGGATGCTGAATAATGGAAGAGGAAAATAAAATAGAGAATGGCTCATTAACAAAGTTTGAAAATTTTGTGATTTTTCAAACAGAGGATGGAAAAGTCAATATTGATGTTTATTTTCAAAATAACACACTTTGGCTAACTCAAAAAATGATTGCCGATCTGTTTGAAAAGGGTCGCACCACAATCACAGAGCATTTGAAAAAAATATTTGCTGACGGGGAGTTAAACGAAAATTCAGTATGTCGGGATTTCCGACATACTGCAAAAGATGGCAAAAACTACACAAGCAAATATTACAACCTTAAAGCTGTAACAGCCGTTGGCTATCGTGTTAACTCTCACCGCGCCATTGAATTCAGAAAATGGGCAACTGAAATTTTACACCAATACATCATCAAGGGTTTTGCCATGGATGATGATCGTTTAAAGCAGATAAAACATTTTGGTCAAGATTACTTTGATGAAATGCTTGAACGAATTAGAGAGATTCGTTTAAGTGAAAGAAGGTTGTATCAGAAAATAACAGATATTTACGCACTATTGGCAGACTACGATAGTAAAGCAAATGTGACCAAACAGTTTTTTCTACCGTTCAGAACAAACTACATTGGGCAATTACTGGGAAAACCGCTGCCGAAATCATTTATTCCGAAGCGGATGCTACTAAAATTTATAGGGAGCTAAAAAACTGGAAGCAAGCGCCTGATGGAAAAGTGTTAAAAAGTGATGTTTCAATTGCTAAAAACTACCTGAATGAAAAGCACCTAAAAATGCTTGAAAGAATCGTGGTGTCTTATCTTGATTTAGCGGAAAGCAGGGCGACAAACCGAAAAGTAATGAATATGAAAGAGTGGGATGAGTTCTTAGTGCAATTTTTAAAGCTAACGGATTCCCCCATCTTAATGGATAAAGGAAAAATATCCATGCTGGAAGCAAAATTAAAAGCCGAAAGCGAATACGATAAATTTAGAGTCATTCAGGATAAAAACTATATTTCCGACTTTGATCGTGAAATAAAGAAATTAGAAGATAAGGTTAAAGGGAGCAACTGATGCAACGCTACGAGAAATATAAAGACAGTGGGGTTGAGTGGATTGGGGAGATTCCTGATGGGTGGGAGGTTAAGAAGCTGAAGCGTCTTTCTACTATAAAAAGAGGAGCATCACCAAGGCCAATTGCAGACCCTAAATACTTTGATAATTTGGGGAAGTGGGCTTGGGTTAGAATTGCTGATGTCTCTGCAAGTGAAAGGTATTTAGAGAATACAACTCAAACACTATCAGAACTAGGTGCTTCTCTGAGCGTTAAAATGCTACCAAATAGTTTTTTTCTATCAATTGCTGGAACGGTAGGGAAGCCAATTATTACAAATATACAATGTTGTATTCACGATGGCTTTGTATATTTTCCCAGTTTAAACTTAAATCCTGAATTTTTGTATTATATATTTTCAACAGGTCAGGCATATAAAGGTTTGGGTAAATTGGGAACACAATTAAACTTAAACACTGATACTGTAGGTGATATTACAATCCCAATCCCTAGTGCGGACACTATAACTAAAATTATTAACTACCTCGACCGCAAGATCGCTGAAATAGATCAACTCATTGTCCAAAAAAAAACGCTGCTCTGTCTGTATGAAGAAGAAAAAACTGCCATTATTAATCAGGCCGTCACCCAGGGCATTAACCCCGATGTAAAACTAAAAGATAGCGGTATTGATTGGCTGGGGGAGACTCCTGAGCATTGGGAGGTTAAGAAGTTGAAGTATGTAACATCAAATTTGGTCTCTGGCCCGTTTGGATCTTCTTTAAAGAAAGAAGTTTATGTGAACAAAGGCTATAAGATTTACGGGCAAGAACAAGTGATAAAAAATGATATGTCGTACGGTAACTATTACATATCTGAGGGTAAGTATAATGAAATGAACCGTTATAAGATTACTAAGAATGACATTCTTATCAGTTGTGTTGGTACGTTCGGAAAGATTCTTTTGGTTCCAGAAGAATTTCAGAAAGGTATTATTAATCCACGGCTAATAAAATTATCACCAATTGCTGATCTGATTGAGCCAATATTTCTTAATATATTATTAAAAAGCCCCATCTCATTCTACCAGTTTAATTTATTGAGTAGAGGTGGAACAATGGGAGTCATTAATCTTGATTTACTAAAACAATTGTTTTTTTCAATTCCGCCATTATCTGAACAAACCGCCATAGTCCACCACATAGAAACCCAAACCACCCGCATCAACGCCAAAATCGCCAAAACCAAAAAAATCATCGCCCTGCAAAAAGAGTATCGCACAGCCTTAATCAGCGAAGTAGTAACAGGAAAAATCAAGGTAACGCAGGAGATGGCAAGATGCTAATGAGTAAACTAATTTGTAAGTATGGCTTACAAGTTCAAATTCGGGAGTCACTGACTCCCGAATTACAAAAGATGAGCAAAAAATCATGAGCGATTTCATGTTAATGGAACCTAGTAATCAGACCTTTCAAGAGCTGCTAAGCAATGGCGTTCAATACAAAGTCCCTCGCTTTCAGCGTGACTATGCTTGGGATCAAGAGCAATGGGAAGATTTATGGGCAGATATTGAAACGCTTGATGAAGAGCAACACCACTATATGGGCTATATTGTTCTACAACGAAAAGAAAAAAACAATTTTGATGTGATTGATGGACAGCAACGATTAGTGACTTTATCGCTGATTATTTTAGTTGCAATGAAAAAAATTCAAGACCTTATTAACAATAATGACGATGCAGACAAGAATGAGGAGCGTCTCGACGTCATTACCGATAGATTTGTTGGATCAAAAGATATTGTTTCTTTAAAGGTCAGTGGCAAGCTGAGTTTAAATAGAAATAACAATAAGTTTTACAAAGATATTTGCTCTAAGTTAGCACCTCAACATCAGATAGGGATAACAAAGACCAATAATGCAATAAAACAGGCTTTTGAATTTTTTAACAATAAAATAATGGGTAATACAGGAAGCGAAATTGCAGCGTTTGTCGAAGGCTTCTCGTCTCGTCTGGTGTTCACTAAAATTGTCGTCCAAGATAGCCTAAATGCTTATAAGGTTTTTGAAACCTTAAATGCCCGAGGTGTAAAGCTCTCTACACCTGATTTGCTGAAAAATTATATTTTTTCTGTTATTACTAAAAATGATGACGTGACCGATGAAAAACTTGATGAGCTAGATGAAGACTGGTCTTCCATTATAACTCAGCTAGGTGATAATGATTTTACCGATTTTGTACGTTACCATCATAATTTCCAACAAAAAATGGTTGGTAAAAAGGACTTATTTAAATCTGTACGTAACTTTTACCAACAACCAAAAGAAACCTACGCCTATTTAGACTCGCTAACAGAATATGCCTCTATTTATACTGCATTGCAAAACCCTTATGATGAATGGTGGAACCAGCAGAATGGCAATTATGGTGACGCAAAGAAATACCTAGAGATCTTGAAACTCTTTGGCATTAAACAGCCATTTACGATATTGATGATTGCTTTTAAAAATTTTACAGACCAAGAGTTTATTCAAACCCTAAGGAATATGTATTTTTTGTCTATTCGATACAATATTATCTGTCGATTTTCACCGAATGAACAAGAAAAAAATTACAATCAAATTGCAGTGAATATTTTTAAAAATGAATATTCTCGCGCCAGCCATATAAAAAATAGTGAATCGTTTAAAAAGCTATACCCAAGTGATGATGCCTTTAAAAACGCTTTTGAATTTTTAAAAATGCCTAGTAGGCGTTCGGCTAAAAAAATACGTTTTTTATTAGCATCCATAGAAAATAATTCTGGTCGAGAAATTAATTATATGGATACAGTTTTAGAGCATGTTTGTCCATATAATCCCGAACAAGAATGGCGTGAGCATTTTGGTGAAGGCATACATGATATTTCTGACCGTTTGGGTAATATGGTATTGCTGGAAAGAGATGAACTTAAACGCGTAGATTTTAGTACCAAGCAAAGAGCTTATTTAGAAACATCCTTTCGCTTGGCAAAAAAAGTAGCCGAATATAACAACTGGGATCTACAAAACTTAAATCGATACCAAGCATGGTTAGCTAATGAAGCAGTAAAAACATGGCGAGTTGATTACCAATGAGCCAACTTACCTCTGAAAACACTTTTGAATCCGCCATCATTCAATCACTGCTTGAAAATGGTGGCTATACCGAAGGTAATCCCGAGGATTACAGTCCTGAACTGGGCATGTTTAAGGCTGAGATTTTACAGTTTCTACAAGATACACAGCCAACGCAATGGAAAAAGCTTGCGGCGATTCATAATGATGATGTTGAAAACCGCGTCATCCAGCGTTTGTATAAAGAGATGGATTTGCGCGGCTCTTTGGATGTGATTCGTAATGGCTTTGTGGATTATGGGGTGCGTTTTAAAATGGCTTTTTTTAAGCCGGAATCGGGGTTAAATCCTGATACCGTTAAACTCTATGAGCAGAATCAGCTCAAAGTCACCGCCCAAGTTTATTATGCCAAGAAAAATAAAAACTCCGTCGATTTGGTGTTGTCGCTTAATGGTTTACCGGTGGCAACGCTGGAGCTGAAAAACCAGTTTACTGGTCAAAATACAGCAGATGCTAAAAAGCAATATGCCACGACCCGTGATCATAAAGAGCTGTTGTTTACTTTTAAGAAAAGAGCCTTGGT
This sequence comes from uncultured Methylomarinum sp., assembly GCA_964572325.1. GTDB lineage: Bacteria > Pseudomonadota > Gammaproteobacteria > Methylococcales > Methylomonadaceae > QPIN01. Next base: position 3,167 of record CAZNGU010000028.1, on the reverse strand, counting down.
GCATTTTGCGGTGGATGATGAAGAAGTCTACATGACCACTAGGATTGAGGGTAGTAGAACCTATTGGCTACCCTTCAATAAAGGCAATCATCACGGCAAGGGCAATCCGCTGAATCCTGATGGTTATAAAACAGATTATTTGTGGCGCGAGATTTTGGCCAAGGATAGTTGGCTGGAGATTATTGGTCGTTTTATCCACCTGCAAACCGAAGAGTATCAATTTGAGGGGCGTACTCACAAAAAGGAGAAAATGATTTTCCCCCGTTACCATCAACTGGATGCGGTGAGAAAAATGACCTGTCACGCCCAGGCAAACGGTGCGGGTTGTAATTATCTGGTGCAGCATTCGGCAGGCTCGGGTAAAAGTAATTCAATTGCCTGGCTTGCTTATCGCCTGTCGGGTTTGCATAACGCTCAGGATGAGCGGATATTTGATAGTGTGATTGTAGTGACCGATCGACGGGTATTGGATTCGCAATTACAAAACACCATCTATCAATTTGAGCATAAGTCAGGTGTGGTACAGCGTATTGATAAAGACTCGCAGCAACTGGCAGATGCCATTGGTGGCGCGGCCAATATCATTATCACTACCTTGCAAAAGTTTCCCTTTGTGATTGATAAGGTCGGTGATCTGCCCGACAGAAATTATGCCGTTATTATTGATGAAGCGCACAGCTCTCAGGGCGGCGAAGCCAGTAAAAAGTTAAAAGAAGTGCTGGCAAATAAAGATGGCCTATTAGAGATTAAAGAACCTTATCCAAAATATGGTGAGGGAGACGATGAAATTGTAGGGTCTGAAGAATTAGTTAGCCATGCCATAGAGCGATCAGCCGCCGCCAGAGGGCAGCAAAGCAATTTATCCTTTTTCGCTTTCACGGCGACACCAAAATATAAAACACTGGCGGTCTTTGGTTATCAAGACAGTCAGGGAAAACCACAGCCTTTTCATCTCTACTCCATGCGTCAGGCGATTGAGGAGGGATTTATTCTGGATGTGCTGCAAAACTACACCACCTATTCGCTCTATTTCAAACTTTCAAAAGCCATTGAAGATGATCCAACCATCAATAAAAAGAAAGCGGCTCAGGCGATTGGGCGATTTGTCTCATTGCATCCGCATAATCTGGCACAAAAAACAGAGATCATTATTGAACACTTTCGTCAGGTCGTTGCCACCAAGATTGGTGGTAGAGCGAAAGCGATGTTGGTCACAGGTTCCAGGCTTCATGCTAAACGCTATTTTGAAGAATTCAAACGCTACATTAAAGACAAGGGTTACGAGAACGATATTAAGATATTGGTGGCTTTTTCCGGCAAGGTCATTGACGACAATTTTCCTGATGGTGTAACCGAACCACAATTGACAGGGTTTGGTGAAAAAGAATTGCCCGAGGTGTTTAACAGGAACGAGTATAAAATATTGATCGTTGCCGATAAATATCAAACAGGGTTTGACCAGCCTTTATTGCATACTTTGTATGTCGATAAACCCTTGTCCGGGGTTAGAGCGGTACAGACATTATCTCGATTAAATCGCACAACGATTGGTAAAGAAGATACTTTTGTACTTGATTTTGTGAACGATCGAGAAACCATTCTTGAATCATTTCAGCCTTATTATGAAATCACCACGGTGAGTGAAGAGCCAGAACCCAATCATTTGTATGATCTGAAAGTTAAGCTTGATGAGTGGCAGCTTTATTTAAACTCTGAAATTGATGCTTTTGCAAAGTTTTATTTTAATCCTACGACCCAAATGACTGTTCGAGCACAGTCTAAGTTATATGCTTATATTGACCCTGCTGTAGATCGCTACAGGGCGATTGAAACCGAAGATGAACAGGATGAATTCAAGAAGAGTTTACGCACCTGGACAAATTTATATTCTTTTCTCGCCCAGATCATGCCGTTCAGAGAGGCGGAGTTTGAAAAGTTTTATGCTTACGCCAAATTACTACAGACTAAATTGCCCAAGCGTGATTTATCAGAGAGCATGAAGCTGGTTGATGAAGTGGCTATGGAGTATTACCGATTACAAAAAATAAAAGAAGGATCCATTGATCTGATCACAGGTGAAAATGGTGAATTAGACGGATTATCAGAAGCAGGTATTAAACGGTCGAAAGAAGAAAAGGCGGCTTTATCTGAAATTATTGATGTGTTAAATGATCGTTTTGGTACCGAGTTTGAGGAGGCAGATAGGCTGTTTTTTGAACAGATAGAAGCTGAATTGTTGGAAGATGAAAAGCTACAGACTCAAGCCAAGGTTAATAAAATTGATACCTTTAAATATGCCTTTGAAGAAATGTTTATTGATAAATTGATTGAAAGAATGGATCAAAATCAGGAAATATTTGAAAAGATTCTAGAAAATCAATCGTTTGGTGGGTTGGTAAAAGAGTTGATGATGAAAAAAGTCTATGCAAGATTGAATGAGAGTAGTCAGTAAATAAAGCATGTAACAGTGCGTTGCTAGGCTGTCGAAATATACCTATTTTCTACATTTCGGATCCCATTTAATGGATTCAGTCATGTGTATCGTAGGTTGTGGGTGAGGCACGAACCCCAACGATTTACGCTACAATGTTGGGGTTCGTGCTTCACCCGCAACCGGCACGATTGTAATCCACAATATGAGAAATTTTATAGGAAAATATGGCTGAATTTTGATCGTCTGAATACGTCCATAGTTCTCTAAGTGATTGAGTGTTTTATAAATGGGTGGAATTAGATAGCCATAATAGGCCTGTACACCAACCTTTTATCAAAATATATTCTTCAAGTAATTGTTTTTATTGTAATTTATAATTAAAAACATAGTGTTTCGACAGCCTGGTGCGCTGCACTCGGACAAAATAAAGCAGTGTTTATTTCCCTCACCATGCTTTATTTTGCCGGTGAATTTGTACAATAGATGCCATCTGGTGAAAATTTATCTGTTCAAGCAATCTATCTTCATTTCAATTAACCAAATACCATCTTTTACTGTTGAGTTTTCAATAGATGGTTTTACTGTAACCTAAACCATTCACTGTGAGTGATCCTGCGAAACGTGTTCAGCAGATTTAAAAAAATTCTTCAGCGTATTCGCAGTGACACTGTATCAGCACCGTTATCACTGACAATTTGGCCAAAAACAGCATCTCCAAGTTGTAAAATATTCA
>CAZNGU010000027.1:0-9981 GCA_964572325.1 uncultured Methylomarinum sp. | reverse complement strand
GAATTACACCATGGTGATATTCCATTATTGCTGGAGGGTGTTGAATTATTTACCCCCGATTTAATCATTTGTCCTTTTCTTACCCAAAAGATTCCTTCAGAAATCTATGAGAATTATAAATGCCTGGTTATTCACCCGGGTATCGTGGGTGATAGAGGACCTTCCTCTTTAGATTGGGCTATTCAAAATGGAGAAACTGAATGGGGAGTAACACTACTTGAAGCACAAGAACAAATGGATATGGGTGATATTTGGGCAAAAAGAACCTTTCCCATGCGTAATACAACTAAAAGCAGTCTGTTTAACAGAGAAGTTACCCAGGCAGCTGTAGATTGTTTATGGGAAGCACTGAGCTATTTTGATGCGCCTGATTTTAAACCCACAGCATTGGATTACAAAAATCCCAAGGTTAAAGGTCAGCTGCAACCAGGCATGAAGCAACAAGACCGCGTGATTAACTGGAAAAAGCAAAAAACTGATGAAATTTTAAGACATATTTATGCGGCTGACGGCACACCTGGTGTGTTAGATGAAATTTACGGGCAAGCCGTGTTTTTATACAATGCTCACAAAGAACAAAAGCTAACAGGAAAAGCAGGAGACATTATAGCTACAGCGAATCATGCTATCTGCAGAGCTACAGTTGATGGCGCGATTTGGATAGGTCACCTAAAACCTAAACTAGCTTCCGGTGAAAAAGGCATCAAATTACCAGCCACTTTTGTATTAAAAAACGATTTTGCATCTAAAGATAACACGGTCTCAATATTTAGCCGATTATTTAGAAAAACTATTAAACATATTGAAATTGATTACACGCAAGAAGGTCAACAACTCCCCTGCCAAGAAGTCTGGTATCACACGATAAATAGAATCGCTTACCTCCATTCACCTTTTCACAATGGAGGAATGAGTACAGAACAATGCCAATTATTTCTTGCTGTTTATCAATATGTAACAACTTTAGATGTGGATGTTATTGTATTAATGGGTGGGGAGGATTGTTGGTCCAATGGTATTCATCTTAATCATATAGAAGTTGCTGATGATCCAGCAGAAGAATCATGGCTGAATATCAATGCCATTGATGACATTATTCTGCAAATAATTAACACGCTGGATAAAGTCACTATTTCGGCAGTATCTGGCAGTGCGGGGGCAGGAGGTGCAATACTTGCTTTGGCAACGGATCAGGTCTATGCCAGAGAAGGCGTTATTTTAAACCCCCATTATAAAAATATGGGAGAACTCTATGGCTCTGAATATTGGACTTATTTATTACCTAAGCGAGTGGGCAATAAAATGGCACAAGCCTTAACCGATAAACTACGATTACCGGTGAGTGCTAAAAAAGCATGGAAAATGGGTTTCATAGATGAGGTATTGGATAAAAATCATGCTATTTTTACTGCTCAAGTAAAACATTTGGCCAATGCTTATATTACTGATAAAGCCTTGCTACAACAGACTCTACAGGATAAATCTAAGACACGCTGCCAGGATGAGTCGACTAAAGCACTGGCCTCTTATCGTCAATTCGAATTAACTCAAATGTACGCTAATTTTTACGGTAATCAGGATTACCACCAGGCCAGAAAGAATTTTGTTTATAAAGTAAGCGATAAGCGTACGCCTGATAATATTGCTTTGCATCGACAAAAAAAAACGCTTAGAAATCCATTGAATACAAATGTGACAAAGGGTTATGTCTGGCGGCAACAATATTCAATGGGTGATGACTTGATGGATCGGCAGCATAAAAATTTATTCGCCCTGGCAGAAACCCTATTGAATTCATCCACAAAAGACGAATTAAAACATACCATTAAATTACTCTATCAACATGTGAAAGCGCATTTTGGGGAAGAAGAGCTTTTAATGGAAAAGTTAAAATATTACGATTACCAAGAGCATGAAAAAGAACATGCCAACATGTTGAAACGAATAATTGAATTTGACCACAAAATCAATGACGATAGCTGGGAACAAAACGAAGCTCAAGAATTTGTAGATAACTGGGGTGAACATATTATTCAATCCGATATGCCTTTTCATCATTATACCAAAAAACATCAAGGGCATAGTGCAAGGAGAACAGGATGAGACTTCAAAAACTATAAGCAAAGTCTTTCAATTTGCGAAATAAAAAATACAGATGACAACTAAATACTTTTATATTATGGGTTCAGCATCAGGTGTAGGAAAAACGACCTTATGTGAAGCTTTATTGTCGGAGCTGTTAAAAAATGGATATGGGCATGAGCAATTAGCTTATATAAAGCCCATGACTCAATGCCTTGAAAAACAATCGGTAACCGTGTTTTGTGAGCAACAGAAGATTACTCATCAAAGTATTGGTAGTCTGGTATTCAGCAAAGGGTTTACAAAAGATTTTATTGAAGGGTTAACAAAAACCTCATCTGCCTTATTGGAAGATATAGTAACGGAACTAACGCAAATTAGCGAAGACAAAGAAATTGTAGTTGTTGACGGGATTGGTTCCCCCACCACGGGTAGTGTTGTTGGTGTATCTAATGTAGATATAGCGCGTTCATTATCTGCTCCCGTGCTTTTTATCGGCAAAGCGGGCATTGGCTCAGCGATAGACGATACCATTCTAGCGGTTAATTTTATGCAACAAGGTGGAGTCAAGAATATTGCTTTAGCTTACAATAAAATTGAGCCATCCGAAATTGTTGATGTTAAGTATTTAGTAAGCAAAAGGCTGGTGGAATTGTTGCCGGATATTCCTGTGCTTGATTTTATTCCAAATCAGCTTCAATTGAATAGAGCAACAAAACAGTATTCTGCCACCAAAATATACCATTGGTTTACATCCCAGATGGTTGATTAAAAAATTAAATATAACCTTGGGTTATTAGTTAATAAAAAGGTAGGTAGTTATGGACAATATATTTATACACAAACACACTAATGAAGAAGTTAGCTTGATTCATATGGGGAAAATGGACAAGAGCAAGGAGACTGTCGCCATTTTTCAAGTGGCTCTGGATAGAACCATTATGGTAATGCACTTAAGTGAGTTTAATCACAATTATGAACAGTATGAGTTTTCCAAGCATAATTGTTTTACTAAACATAATTCGTAACGATTAGGACAGTACAGGTGCTATTTCACACTTAAGCTGACGAATAAACCTAGGAAAATCTGGGCGAATAAGACAAATAATCACTCGAAGATAAAGCTTTCGCTATCGTAACGATATGTTGCTCTGAGAGTACTGTTATGGTTTCTCTTCCGTTAGGAAGGCTGAAACATAAATATACCAAATGTTTCACTTTAAAGTAGTGGGTTGCTTAACTTAAACCTAGAAAAATCAGTTGTATCATGGTTTCTAGCACAAGCTCTTGATTCCACAGCACTTCACAGATAAATGCTCCTGCATAACCGACCAAAGCACTGTGAAACCAATAGCTTGCACTATAAATCCACGCCCAACTGGTCTTTCTAGGTTAAAAGCACTTGTTTGAGTACTTCAAACTTGAGTCGATTTATAAACTGAAAATTTTTAGGCAAAATTTTTATTAGCAGTACGTGATAAACAGTTAGATCAATACTTTTTAAAATGAAATGCCCCATACAAATACTCTGCATATTTTACGAAAGAACCTTGCTTTTCAAGGTTTAACAGAAGAAATTCTCTGTCAAATTATTGAGCAATCAGAGCAGGTTTTTTATCGCACTCAGCAAATCGTTCTTTATGAGAACGATAAAACAGCTTTATTGTATGTCGTTTTGTCAGGTTGTGTTGCTATTACAACGATCAATGAAGATGGAACAGAAATTGTAATAGCTCATTTAAAAGCCAGCGATTATTTTGGTGAATTATCTCTGTTTAACCAAAATAGAAAGTGTCATGCAAGCGCTTCTGTATGTGCTGGTAGCCATTTATTAATTATAGCGATAGAGACTTTTCATGCCCTTGTTTTTGAACAAAAAGAGGTGGTTAATGAGTTAAGACGCGTGGGAATTGCCAGAATAAGAGAGCAATTATTAAAACAATCCGTTATTTTTCAAACCATAACAGCCTCTAAACCTAAGCATATTAACCATGAAAAAAGGCTTAAAGATGAGCAATTTCAAGAAAATGAAGTTGTTTTCAGAGAAGGTGATGACGCTGAACGCTTCTATTTGATTTTAGAGGGTGCTGCCAATGTTTATCAAAATAAAAATGGTAAAGAGACTCTAGTTGCTCATTTAGTTGCAGGAAATTATTTTGGGGAACTTGCATTAATTGAATGCGAACAGCGTAGTGCAACCATAGTGGCAAAAACTCATTTAAAAACCGTTAGTTTAGGTTGCAAGCGCTTTTTAGAATACTATCAAAAATCGCCCAAAATTCGTGAATATATCCAAAGTTTAACAAGCTTTTATAATTTGCATCTCAAAGATGTTGGCAGTCTGACATTGCATAAAAGTCATTTTATGAATAAGCCCAGCTTGAATGCGATGCATCATTTTCAAACAGGCGTTAAAGTCGCTTCGATTAAAGTCATCGCTGAAGATATTTTTAAGATGACACGTTTGGACAAAGTAGCTGACAAAACTGTGTTGTATAAAAAGGAAGGGAACAGCCGGGAACTCTGTCTTTCCAACGCAAATATAGTCGGTGTGACCGCTGTTGGTAATTGGCCTGATTTAGGCAGAGTGTATCAGCACATAATTCAACAATCACGACTATATCCCTGGCAATTGGCTTTATTTCGAAATAAAGGTGAATTATGGTTAGAACCGGAAACAATAGATTTAAATGACGGTGCGGTAATCTGTCAATGTACCGGCGTAACCCGCGCAACTTTAAATAGAGCTATTGCTGATGGTCTTAAGTCCATTAATCAATTGGCAAAATGCACTGGTGTCTCATTAGTCTGTGGCGCGTGCAGGCCATTATTGGCTGAAATCACCGGTTGTTCTGATATGCAACAAGCCCAATCAGTAAAGGTGATTGCTTTGACAGAAAATGTCAAATCATTTCGTTTTCGTCCCAGACTAAGCCCGGTTAAAAGTTATTTGCCAGGTCAGCATATTCGTATAGAAGCAGAAATTGATAAGCGTTGGGTACAACGCTCTTACACTTTAACCTCCCCAGCACAACAACAGGATTATTATGAAATTACCGTAAAACGTGAAGCGAACGGGCTATTTTCTAACTGGCTACATAATCAGTTACATAAAAATTCAACCCTTCGTGTTTCAGAACCCCAGGGGCAATTTCATATCAATCCTGACACCCAGAAACCCATTGTTTTTTTTGCAGGCGGAATCGGTATTACACCTGCCTTATCTATTTTGCACGCTGTTTCAAATCAACAACGGCAAGTGTATATCGAATACAGCGCAGCCAGACAAAATCAATTTATTCATAAACAGTTATTAAACCAGTACAACCAGGAAAAAAATATTACGGTTAAGCTAAGGGCAACCCGTCAGCAAGGGCGATTAAGCAAAGATGAAGTACTCAATATAGTTAATAACTATAAGCAGGCTGATTTTTATATCTGTGGCCCTAAAGCCTTTGAGCAAATAGTGCACAATTTCTTGCTACTAGCCAAAGTCCCCGCTAAAAAGATTTATATCGAAAGCTTTAACAAAAAAGAGGCTCTGAAAAACAATGACCAACAAAATAAGTTGCTGTTGCTCATTCCACTATTAACACTTCTATTTGTGTTTTTATTCTTTATACTCAAGGCCGTTCCTCCCGTTCAAAGTATCAGGACGATGAGTCCGGAATTTTTATGGAATGATTTTTTCTGGCAACAAGTAAGCGGATACTGTGTATTAGGTTTTAGTGTCTTGGGTCTAGCCATATCATTGCGTAAACGGGTATCAAAAATAAACTTTAGTGTTTACGATAACTGGAAGATTTTACATTATTGCACCGGCTTTTTAAGTCTGATTATTCTGGCATTACATACCGGTTTGGCTATTGGAACAAACTATAACCGGATACTTCTGTTGTGTTTTTTAGGCGTGGTATTAATGGGCGGATTAAGCGCTGTTCTTGTTTTTTTAGAAAAATTTTTTCCTACCGCTCTGTGTCAGCATATAAAGCGTTATTTTATTTACGGACATATTGTCATGGCCTGTTCTTTACCTGTTTTTCTGGGTATTCACATCTTCTCAGCCTACTATTTTAACTAGTCATGAGAGACAAAATACTACTTTTATTATGGAAAAACTGGAAAGTTATTTTGTTAACTTTAATGTGGATAACGCTATCGGGTTTAGCTGTTTATTACTTGCTGAATGTATTTTTTAGTGATGATCAACGATTGTTTTTACCGAATAAAACGTCTGATGGACATTATCAAATTGAAATTGCCTGTGATGCTTGTCACACACCTTTTGAAGGTGTCAAACAAGAAGCTTGTCTGTCATGCCATGCGAAAGAATTAAAACGTGCCCGCGATTCTCATGCCATTAAAAAATTTAAAGATCCGCGAAACGCTGAATTTTTAGCTCAAATTGATGCCCGTCTTTGTGTAACCTGTCATCAGGAACATCAACAAAACATGTCTGCGATGGCCGTCACAATTGCCGATGATTTTTGTTTTACCTGTCATCAGGATATTGCAAAAGACCGTAGCAGTCACAAGGGGATGGCTTTTAATGCATGTCGGGAATGTCATAATTATCACGACAATACCGCACTCTATGAAGACTTTTTAGAAAAACATCTTGATGAACCTTTCATTTTAAAAGATCCTTTATTACCCGAACGCAATTTTTTATATTTTTACCGGAAAAAAGCCAAACAGCCAATAATGGTCTTAGCTGAAGATCAAGCTGATGCACCCGTTTTTGTTGATTTAACAAAAGCTCGGGATTGGTTAGAAAGCAGCCATTCACAAGCAGGGGTTAATTGCAAAGATTGTCATAGCAAAGCAAATGTCGAATGGACTGATAAACCAGACCAGAGCTATTGTCAGTCTTGTCATAAAAATGAAGTAAAAGGATTCTTATCCGGTAAACATGGCATGCGGCTGGCACAAGATTTACCAGCAATGACCACCGACATAGCCAGACAAAAAATACAGCATGAGGAAATAAAAACCTTAAGTTGTGTTGCTTGCCACACTGCACATCAATTTAATACCCAGACAGCTGCCGTTGAAGCCTGTTTAAATTGTCATAAAGATAAGCATAGTCGTGCTTATAAAGCCTCGGCTCATTTTCGATTATGGCGTGATGAACAAAAAGGTATTGCTGCTAAAAACTCTGGCGTTTCCTGTGCTAGCTGTCATTTGCCTCGCATAGCTCCGAAAAAAAGAAAAACCAAAGCTAAAAAACCAAGACCTACAAAAGTGCAACATAATCAAAATCACAATTTAAAACCTAATCAGAAAATGCTTAAAGATGTTTGCCTACGTTGCCATGGTTTGAGTTTTAGTCTGGATTCTTTAGCGGATAAAGAAGTGATTCGATATAACTTTGCAGAACCTTCAAACAAGCATTTACAAAGCTTGGAAATGGTAAAAAAACGTATTAATAATCATTCAGGAGAATCAAAATGAAAAAACTATATTCAACTTTATTAGCCAGCAGCCTTTTATTAGCTGTTCAAGTCAATGCTCAAGGCATTTCACCACAAATGATGGCAGACAGCATTCATCAAGTCATTCAGGCCGACCGTACGGTGTATGCGACACTCATAGTTAATCGCCTGGTCAATGAAGAAGAGGTGATTGAAGCCAGTGAACATTGGCAAGATGATCAAGCTTTGTTATTACCGGCACAAATGTTTAGAGCCGGTGCTGAAATTGTCCAGGAAAACAGTAAAAACGGATTCAGTTATTCATTATTATCGCTATGGCCAATCAATAGTCAAAATAAAGCAAAAACAGAGGCTGAAAAAACCGGTTTAAAATTTATTAATGAAAATAGAGGAAAAAACTATTACGGTGAAGAAAGCTTGGCCGGTAAAAAATATTTTACTGCTGTTTATCCCGATGTTGCCGTATCAGAAGCTTGTGTCAGTTGCCATAATAATCATAAAGACACACCTAAAAAGGACTTTAAAGTAAATGATGTTATGGGTGGTGTTGTTATTCGTATTCCATTGATTTAATAGTAGTGTGATACAAACGTGCATGTAATCAGCTGGATTACTTGCACACCCGTATAAATTAAGTCATTAAACCACCAATCGTTTTAAACACATTAGCAAACATGTCTGTTGTTAACCGTTTTGTCTGTACATTATATCGGCTACAGTGATAGGAGCTTACCAGCATTTTACCATCTGCAAATTGATATTGTTTATTATGACCAAATTTAGCAGTACTTAATTTTAGACCATAGGCTTTTAATACCGCTTGATGAGCGATGGTTCCTAACGCCATAATCACTGCATTATTGGGTAAGGATTTTATTTCTTCTGCCAGAAAATGGTTGCAGGCATTAATTTCACTGCCTGTTGGTTTATTTTGAGGCGGCAGGCATTTTACTGCATTAGTAATACGACAATTCTTAAGCTTTAAACCATCATTGATAGATTCAGAAACTATTTGATTACTGTAACCAAAGTTAAATAAGGCCTCATATAACAATAACCCTGCATAATCTCCAGTAAAGGGTCTGCCTGTTGCATTTGCCCCATGCATACCAGGCGCAAGACCAACAATTAACAGTTGTGCATTATTATCGCCAAAGGGTGCAACAGGACGGGCATGATATTCTGGATATTTTTGTTTAACTTCACACAAGAAATTATCCAGTCTTTCACAGGCTCTACATTCTTGATCAAAAACTTGTTTTGAAGGCATATTATTTCTTACTCATTTCAGCGAGCGACTCATTATTACCATGGAGCACATGATGGTCTTGAAGACTTTTCAATAACTCTTCTGTGCTTCATGGTAAACCCTAAAAAATCTACAAACACAAAAAAGGGCCTTTCGGCCCTTTTCTTTTTGTGTACAAGAAAAATTAGTCTTCCTTACCCACTTCTTTCATGCTCAATCTAACCCGTCCTTGACGATCAATTTCAAGCACTTTAACTTTAATCACATCACCTTCAGATAATTTGTCGCTGACTTTCTCAACACGTTCATCCGATATTTGAGAGATATGAACCAGGCCATCTTTTCCAGGTAATATAGTCACAAATGCACCAAAGTCCATCAGTCTGGCTACTTTACCTTCGTAAATTTTACCGACTTCCACTTCGGCAGTAATTTCTTCAACAATTCGTCTGGCTTCTTCGCCTGCCGCTCTATCTACAGAGGCAATTTTAACAATACCATCATCGGTTAAATCAATACTGGCACCCGTTTTTTCAGTAATGCCACGAATTGTCGCGCCACCTTTACCAATGACTTCACGAATTTTACTAGGATCAATTTTAATAGTGATAATTCTGGGAGCAAAATCTGACATTTCTTCGCGTGTGGCAGATAATGCCTTATTCATTTCACCCAGAATAAACAAACGCCCTTGTTTGGCTTGTTCTAAAGCAGCTTTCATGATTTCGGCAGTAATACCATCAATCTTTATGTCCATTTGTAATGCAGTGATGCCACTTTCTGAACCGGCTACTTTAAAATCCATATCGCCTAAATGATCTTCATCACCCAAGATATCTGAAAGTACTGCAAAGTCAGCGCCTTCTTTAATCAAGCCCATGGCAATACCTGCAACAGGTGCTTTAAGAGGAACGCCGGCATCCATTAATGCCAGGCTACTACCACAAACTGAAGCCATTGAACTTGAGCCATTAGATTCGGTAATTTCCGATACGATACGAATAACATAAGGAAATTCATCCATATTGGGTAATACCGCTGCAATACCCCGTTTGGCTAAACGCCCATGACCTATCTCGCGGCGTTTTGGAGAACCAACAAAGCCCGTTTCGCCAACGCAATAGGGAGGAAAATTATAGTGCAACATAAAAGGTTCTTTATATTCACCCGCCAATGCATCAATAATTTGTGCATCACGTTCTGTGCCCAAAGTAG
>CAZNGU010000026.1:0-10067 GCA_964572325.1 uncultured Methylomarinum sp. | reverse complement strand
GGCTACTTTAATGCCGTCTTTAACCAGAGTAGTCGATAACATAGTTTCGCCTACATTTTCTGGTGTGGCCTCTATGGTCACTGCTTCTTCTAAATCAACTCGACGAAAGCGTATGCCCGTATTTATGTCTGCTGGGTGCAAAGTTAAATAAACCTTGTCACCACTATGCAAGCCAACACCTGTTGCTCTAATTGTATTTTTAAGCGTTCTTTGTTTGATCATCTAGTATTTTTGATAAAAGGGTAGACAAACATTTTATCATAATTTGATTAACTGGTTTCTCTAAGGTAACGCGCAATAAATAATCCACCGGGATTGCGCTGGATTTTTATTCATCCTCAAGGCGCAACGGAGGGCGCATAGCAAGCTATGTAACCGGAGTTGCAACGCCGAGGATGAATAAAAAGACAAGCAAGGTGGTGGATTATTTATTGCGCGTTGCCTAAGCCTATTTAATCTGCTTGACGTCTTAAAAAAGCGGGCACATCCAGATAATCAAGGTTCATATCTGGTTTGGGTTGTGCGCCAAAACGTGTTTCTCTTTGTTCTGATTTTTTGTGTCTAATAATAGTGGGTTTATCTAGTGCATCGTAGTTAATGTCTCCTGTTGCTGCTTTCTGAATTAGTTTAATGGGTGAATTAACTGCTGCCGATTTACCCATACCTGTAGCAACAACGGTTACTTTGATTTCATCACCCATATCTGGGTTTATGGCGGTACCAATTTTCATATCAGCCTCTTCCGAGGCAAAAGCATGCATAATACTACCAATTTCATCAAACTCGGTTAAATCCATATCGGTGGCAGTTATATTGACTAGAATACCGTGTGCACCTTGTAAATCAATGTCTTCCAGTAATGGACAGGCGATTGCTTTTTCTGCTGCTTCTCTGGCGCGATTATCACCAGAGGCGGTACCGGATCCCATAATGGCGGCTCCCATATTGCTCATGACTGTTTTCACATCAGCAAAGTCAACATTAATTAAACCTGGGCTGGTAATTAATTCAGTAATACCTTGTACAGCATCTAATAAAACATCATTAGCTGCTTTAAATGCATTAACCAGAGATAAGTTACTACCTAATACGGGTAATAACTTTTGGTTTGGAATGATGATTAATGAATCAACATGTTTTTCCAGCTCAGCAATACCAGCTTCGGCCACCATTTTTTTCTTTTTACCTTCAAAGTCGAAAGGTTTGGTGACTACAGCAACGGTTAATACACCTAATTCTTTGGCAACTTCAGCAATAATGGAGATAGCCCCAGTGCCTGTGCCGCCGCCCATGCCTGCCGTTAAAAACACCATGTCGGCACCTTCAATAACTTCTTTGATATGATCCCTGTTTTCTTCTGCTGCCTGTTTGCCGACTTCAGGCCGGGTTCCTGCACCTAGACCTTTGGTTAGCTCTACACCTAACTGAACCCGTGTATCTACATTCAATCTTCGTAGTGCTTGTGCATCAGTATTTGCACAGATAAATTGCACTCCATCTATATGGCTGCTAACCATATGATCCACAGCATTACCACCGCCGCCACCGACACCGATGACTTTTATGATGGCATCATCACTACACATATCCACTATTTCATATTTCATTTTTATACCTCACTCCCACCCATTTATTAAAAATTACCTTGAAACCAGTTTTTTATTTTTGCCCATATACTTTGGCTATCCCTGTTGGATCCTTCCATTCTCCCTTGATATTCACTCCCATAAAGCAACAAACCTACTCCCGTTGAATACACGGGATTTTGCACGACATCAGTTAGCCCAGTAACATGCTGTGGCATCCCCATGCGCACCGGCATGTGGAAAATTTCTTCAGCCAGGTCTGTTAAACCTTTTACCTTTGAACTACCCCCAGTTAACACAATACCTGCGGCTATCAAATCTTCATAACCACTGCGTCTGAGTTCTGCCTGAACTAACAGCATTAATTCTTCATAACGGGGCTCTATAATTTCTGCCAGGTTTTGTGCAGAAATTTTTCTCGGTTGTCTGTCACCAATACTGGGTACCTCAATCATTTCTTCTGCATCGGCTAATTGGGTCAAGGCACAGGCGTGTTGTCGTTTATTTTGTTCGGCGCTCTTGGTTGGAGTTCTTAAGGCGACGGCTATATCGTTGGTAACCTGATCGCCAGCAATAGGAATAACTGCGGTATGTTTAATGGCACCGTCAGAAAAAATGGCAATGTCTGTGGTTCCTCCGCCAATATCAATCAGGCAAACACCTAATTCTTTTTCATCTTCTGTTAATACCGAGGTGCAAGAGGCTAATTGTTCTAATACGATATCTTCGACATCTAGCCCACAACGACGGATACACTTGATAATATTCTGGGCTGCACTGACACTGCAGGTCACCATATGTACTTTGGCTTCCAGTCGAATTCCAGACATTCCAATGGGTTCTTTAATTCCTTCTTGCTGATCAATAACAAATTCTTGTGGCAAAATATGCAGAATTTTTTGATCTGCCGGAATAGCCACAGCCCTTGCTGAATCTATGACTCGATCAATATCATATTGAGTAACTTCTTTGTCCTTAATTGCGACAATTCCATGGGAATTAAGGCTTTTAATATGATTTCCGGCAATGCCGGCGAACACCGATTTAATCTGGCAACCTGCCATCAATTCAGCTTCTTCCACTGCGCGTTGAATAGAAAGTATTGTTGTTTCTAGATTAACTACCACACCTTTTTTTAAGCCTCTGGAAGGTGCCATACCAATGCCAATAATTTCTATTTCGCCATCTTCCGTAAGTTCTGCCACAATGGCGGCCACTTTTGAGGTGCCTATATCCAAGCCTACAATGATATTTCGATCTGCTTTTTTTGCCATGATTGATTCTTTTTATGTTTTATTCAATTCTGCGACTTGTTGCCAGTCTATTTTGTCTTCACCCTGTTTCCATGTCAGGGCATAGCCATTGACATACCTTAAATCTACTCGGCGTACTTTTTTAATTTGCTCTGTTCCAATCAAGGCAAATGTGCTTAAAAATCGCTTAAATTTCTTTTTTTGTTCCTTACTGCCTAAATTTATTTCCATTTTATTGGCTAATTTAAGTTTCCATGCTCTTCTCTCGCTGACATGAAATTCAGTTAGTATTAATTTTTGTTCTGTTAAAGCAACTGACATTTTGTGCATTTGTGAAAGTAAGACTTTTTCATTATTAGCCGGTCCATCCAAAAGGGGCAGCTGCGTAAATTGCTTAATATTGTCTGGTTTAAATAGCTGGCCTTGTCTATTTAACAAATCAGTTTCCCCCCACCTGGCAATAGCTACTTGTTCCTTAATAGTTACAATTAGGGCATCTGGCCAAACGCGCTTAACAGTTACTTTTCTAACCCAGGGTAATTGCTTAAGCAATTGGCGTATTTGTTGAATATCAACATTGTATAAACCATTCATTAGTTTTTCTTTAATGACGGTTTTAATTTTCCCCTTGGAAATATATTGAAATGCTCCTTCGATTCTTACATATTTAACAGGTAACCAATCAGCTCCTTGCGCTTTTACTTGTTGCCAGCTAAGCCAGCCGATAAGAGGCAAACTAAAGAGTGCTAATAGCAAATGAGTCTTGACCTTATTCATCTATATTTCATTAATCAAAACTGGTTTCTAAAATTCGCCAGACTAGTTCATTAAAATCAATGCCCGTTGCTTTTGCAGCCATAGGTACCAAACTATGATCCGTCATTCCGGGTACGGTATTGATTTCAATCAATTGGCTTTTTCCCGTGCTATCAATAAATAAATCAACTCTCCCCCAGCCTGTTACACCGACTACTTTGCAAGCTTCCAGGGCAAGTGCTTTTATTTCTTCTTCTCGCAGTGCTGATAAGCCACAAGGGCAGTGATACTGTGTATCTTTTGAATGATATTTTGCTTCAAAATCATAAAATGTATTTGCAGTTTCCAGGCGTATAACGGCTAATGCTTCATCCTCTAATATGGCAACAGTATATTCTTCACCTTGCACCCATTGTTCAGCATAAACAGTGCATTGAAAATTTGCAG
Organism: uncultured Methylomarinum sp.; assembly: GCA_964572325.1. Lineage (GTDB taxonomy): Bacteria > Pseudomonadota > Gammaproteobacteria > Methylococcales > Methylomonadaceae > QPIN01. The sequence goes on along the minus strand of CAZNGU010000026.1, from coordinate 6,025 downwards.
CAATGCTTAATGCTTCAATCAATTCCTGTTTGTTTTTTGCCTTGCTCATGCCAAGACTGGAGCCTTCCAGAGCCGGTTTTACAATAACAGGAAAATCTAAATATTCAATACAAGCGGGTATGTCTTGTTCGCTTTCAAGTACAAACCATTTGGGTGTAATCAAACCTTGTCCTTGCCAGCATAGTTTGGTTCTTAATTTGTCCATGGTAAGTGCCGAGGCCATGACCCCAGAACCTGTATAAGGTACTTTTAGGGTTTCCAGTACAGCTTGTAACAAACCATCTTCACCACCACGGCCATGTATGATGTTAAACACTCTATCTATTTTTTTATTGGCAATCTGTTCGATAAGATTGTCTTTAACGTTTATGGCTATGACATCAATTCCCTGCTTTTTTAAGGCTTCATAAACGGCAGTGCCACTATTGAGTGAAATCACTCTTTCTGCTGATGAGCCGCCCATTAATACAGCAACATGACCAAATTGTTTTGCCAGATCAATCTCTAATGCTTTCATAATTCTTGGCCAACTTTACACACTTCAATTTGTAAATTGACCTGTTGTTTTTGCAATACTTTATCCTGGATATAATCAATTAATTTCTCTATATCTGCTGCGCTAGCATTTCCCGTATTTTCAATAAAATTAGCATGCTTTTGAGAAACACATGCTCCGCCTATTTGAAATCCTTTTAAGCCACTGCACTCTATTAATCGAGCAGCATAATCTCCGGGTGGATTTTTAAAGACTGAGCCACAAGTTGGTTTATTAGTGGGCTGGGTTAATGCTCTTTTTTCAAGTAATGCTTTTATTATTTGTTGGCTTTTACTGGATTCACCTTTTTGCAATGTTAAAACTGCAGCTAAAAACCATTCTTCTCTGCTACTTTCTACTGAGCGATAAGCTATTTTAAATTGATTCGATGCTCTTTTAGTGACTTGCCCTTGCGCATTAACCATTTCTACATGCTCGACGATAGGCCAGGTTTCACCTCCAAACGCTCCCGCATTCATTTTTAAAGCACCGCCCATAGTGCCTGGTATTCCTGCTAGAAATTCTGCGCCGCATAAGCCCTTTTCTGTGCTAAATCGCGCCACATGTGCGCAAGGTACTCCGGCTTCTACATATATTTGTTCGGCATTAAGCAAATGCATTTCTTTCAAGCGTCCCCGTGTATTGATGACTGTTCCATTTATGCCCCCATCGCGTATCAGTAAGTTACTTCCCAGACCTAACCAAAACAATTTTTCTTGTTTTGGCTTGCTTGATAAATAATCAATCAAATCTTGTTTCCCCTCAGGAAAATACATTTGTTTTGCCGGGCCTCCAACACGCCAGCTGGTATATTTGGCTAAAGGCTCATTTTTTAATAATAGCCCTGTCATTTCTTTAATGCTTTGGCTAATTCTTCGGGTAATTCTGCTGCAATTTGCCCCACACTACCGGCTCCAAGGGTTAGTACTACGTCGCCAGCTTTCACTATGCAGGCCAGAATAGGAGCTAGTTCATGTCTTTCTTTAACAAAAACAGGATCAACTTGCCCCCTTGTGCGTATTGAACGGGATAATGCTTGTCCATCGGCTCCTGTAATATGTGCTTCTCCGGCAGTATAAATATCCAGTAAAATTAAAACATCCACAGTGGATAATATATCTACAAAATCCTCAAATAAATCACGTGTTCTGGAATATCTATGCGGCTGAAAAATGACTACTTTTCTTTTTTCAGGCCATGCTTGGTGCATAGCTTCAAAAGTAGCGGCAATTTCTCTGGGATGATGTCCATAATCATCCAGTAAGGTGATTTCTCCATCTTCAGTACTTATTGTTCCATTCAGTTGAAATCGTCGACCAATACCTTTAAAGGTATTCAGACTATTGATGATTGATTGGTCATCAACAGAAAGATAGCTTGCAACAGTGATTGATGCCAGGGCATTTAGCATATTGTGCCAACCCGGCATATTCAGAGTGATTTGCAAGTCCTTGTGTTCATCCCAGCGTTTTACGGTAAAGATGGTTTGCATTCCTTGTTGTTTTATATCAATTGCTCGGACGTCGGCATTTTTATGGACACCATAGGTTTTTACTGGTTTTGCAATTTTAGTAATGACATCTTGCACACCGGCATCATCCAGGCACATGACAGCTAAGCCATAAAATGGCAAATGGTGTAAAAATTCAATAAATGTTTGTTTAAGGCGTTCAAAACTACCGCCATAAGTCTCCAGGTGATCCTGGTCTATATTGGTCACAATGGCCATCATGGGCTGTAGATGTAAAAAGGAGGCATCGCTTTCATCAGCCTCTGCTACCAAGTATTGTCCTAAGCCTAATTTGGCATTTGTACCTGCACTGTTTAATCGTCCACCAATAACAAAGGTGGGGTCTAGTCCTCCTTCTGCTAATATGCTGGCGATTAGACTGGTAGTGGTGGTTTTTCCATGCGTTCCTGCGACTGCTATACCAAATCTAAAACGCATGAGTTCTGCCAGCATTTCTGCCCGCGGAATGACCGGTATCCTATTGCTATAGGCTGCTTTGACTTCTTTATTACTTTTGTCTACTGCAGTCGAAGTAACGACTACATCAACATTTTTTACATTGCCTTTGGTGTGGCCAATATGGATAGTGACGCCTTGCTGCTCTAGGCGTTTTGTCACTGCACTTTCTTTAATATCAGAACCCGAAACATCATAGCCTAAGTTTGACAGCACTTCTGCAATACCACTCATTCCTGTGCCACCGATACCAACAAAATGAATTTTATCGATATGACCTAAGTCTTGAGCTGTTTTACGGCGATCTATCTTTTTCACTGGACTAATTCCTGTTCACAAATTTCTGCCACAAGATGTGTTGCCTCGGGTTTTGCCTGTTTTTTTGCAGCCTCGCTCATGCTTTTTAGTGATTTTTTAAGCTTGTTAATAGCGTGTAGCAATGTTTCTTCATTCAATACCTTTTGGGGTAATAAAATAGCCGCGCCATTTTCACTTAGATATTTAGCATTGGCGGTTTGGTGATCATCAATCGCATGGGGTAGAGGTATTAAAATGGACGGAATGCCTGCGGCTGCAATTTCACTTATTGTCATTGCGCCGGAACGACAAATAATCATATCAGTCCATTGATAGGCTGATGCTATGTCATCAATAAACTCAATAACCTGTGCCTCAATTGATAAATGGCTATACTTTTGTGTCACTAATTCTAATGATGCTGTGCCTGTTTGATGTATTACTTCAATGTTTTCCATATCTGCCAATGCAACAGGCACTACATCATTTAATATTTTCGCACCGAGACTACCGCCAACAATTAAAATTCGAAGAGGCCTGTCCATACTTTTATTCCATATTTCTTTTTCAGGAAAATTTGAAAAAACATTTCGTAATGGATTTCCGGTAAATAGGGCATGGGTATTTTTATCAAAACTTTCAGGAAAAGCTTCTAATACTTTATGGGCTAGATTTTTTAATAAGCGATTTGTGGTTCCAGGAATTCTGTTTTGCTCGTGAATAATTAATCGAATACCCATAAGACTTGCCATGATTCCACCTGGGCCTGCAACATAGCCGCCCATACCAAGGACTACATTAGGCCGTCTTCGACGTAATATATTCATTGCCTGCCAGCAGGCTTTTAGTAACAATAGGGCACTAGAAATTTTTGCCGACCAACCCTTTCCTCGTAAACCTTTAACATCCAACCAGTCGCTTTCAATACCATGAGCTGGAATTATTCTACTTTCCATGCCCGTTTTGGTGCCTATCCAGCTGACCTGCCATTTTTGTGACAATAAATATTGAGCCACAGCCAATGCTGGAAAAACATGGCCGCCCGTGCCTCCTGCCATAATCACTATACGTTTATCCATTCCGTATTTCCTTTTGCTATGTGTTGTTGTGCTTGTTTACCTGCTATTTCACTATGAACTCTAAATAATAGAGCCATTGCTGCACACATGGTGATCATGCTGCCTCCGCCATAACTCATCAGTGGTAATGTCAAACCCTTAGTGGGTAGCATACCCATATTGACTCCCATATTGATGAAGGCTTGAAATCCAAACCATATACCAATGCCATAGGCAATGTATGCTGCAAACTTTTGGCCTGATTGCTCGGCTTTTATCGCCAGAGAGAAAGCATGGCTAAACAACAAAGTAAATAAGCTGATAATAAGGATTACGCCGAGTAAACCCAATTCTTCAGCCAGTACTGAAAATAAAAAGTCGGTATGTGCTTCGGGTAAATAAAATAATTTTTCTATGCCACTGCCTAAGCCTACGCCTGTTATTTCTCCACGACCAAATGAAATTAAGGCATGAACTAATTGGTATCCAGTATTTTGCGGGTCAGCCCAAGGGTCAATAAAACCAGTGAATCTGGCTCGGCGATAAGCCGAAAAAAACACCAGTAGCACAGCCAGTACGGTAAGTACGGATATCAAGACCATGAATTGCCAAAGCCGGGCACCACTTAAATACATAACGCCCATGGCTATAACAAGAATTACAACGGCGGAACCAAAATCAGGTTCCAACAACAGAAAAAAACTGGCGATAGAAAATAATAATAAGGGTTTTACTAGCCCATAGCTTGAATTCAAAACATCAGCTTGGTGTCTGGATACATAGCTTGCCATATAAACGACAGATACAAATTTAACGATCTCGGAAACCTGGATTCTTAAGCCCACCAAAGAGATCCATCGTGTACTTCCTTTAACTTTTATACCTACACCAGGCATTAAAACTAATACTAATAAGGCAATGCCAATAATGAATAACCAGGGGCCCATTTTTTCCCATTTGTGTAGAGGGATACAACAAATAATGCTGGCGACAGCAATACCTGTAAGGATATGGAAAAATTGTTTTATTGGATAATAAAAACTATTAGCAGATTCCTCTCCCAGATGTAATGTAGAAGATGTCACCATAATAAAACCGATGAGCAATAATGCGGTACAAATACATAGCAAAAAATAATCGATATAAAATTTATTTTGTGCAGTATTTATAGTCGTAGTCATGCCGCTAACTCCATGACAGCAGCGGCAAACTGCTCTCCTCTTTCCTGATAGTTTTTGAACTGATCAATGCTGGCACATGCGGGGCTCAATAATACATTCTCTCCTTCGGTGGCCATTTCTGCAGCTAGTTGTACTGCTTCTTGCATGGTTTGTACCTGGTAAGAAGGGACACAACCATTGATTGCACTGGCTATTTTTTTTGCATCCTTTCCCATGAGCACTACACATTTCGTTTTTTCTTTAATGACAGGAATAAGTTCATTCATTTCTGCACCTTTAGAATCACCTCCAGCAATCAATACCACTTTTTTCTGATAACCTTGCAGGGCTGCAATGCAGGCACCAATATTTGTTGCCTTAGAGTCATTAACCCAGGTTATTCCTTTCACTTTGGCAATGCGTTGCATTCGATGAGCTAATCCTTTAAAGTTTTTTAAAGCACTACACATAGACTGATTATCCATTCCCATAGCTTTGCCTAATGCCAATGCAGCTAATGCATTAGCAATATTGTGACTGCCTTCCAGGGATAATTCGACTAGCCTTATTAAGGCTTTTTCCCCATCCATTAAATAATTTTCACCCTCACTGATTGCAATATGAAACCTAGTGTCCTTATGCAGCGAAAAGCTAAAAACTTTTCTATTACTCTGTACCATTTCTTTTACAATTGGGTCGTCATGGTTTAGCACCATGACGCCATCACCAGAGAATATTTGTTGCTTTGCTTTTGCATATTCTGCTAAATCTGTATGGCGGTCTAAATGATCTGAGGAGATATTAAGTACTGTAGCTGCAGCCGCATTTAGCGACGTGGTTCGTTCCAGTTGAAAGCTGGAGAGCTCAATGACATAGAGTTCAATAGATTCATCTAGCAAATCCAGTACAGGAATGCCTAAGTTGCCGCCCATAGCTGTTTTTATACCCGAACTATTGCCCATATTTCCCAGCATAGTAGTTACGGTACTTTTGCCATTAGAGCCTGTTA
>CAZNGU010000025.1:0-10130 GCA_964572325.1 uncultured Methylomarinum sp. | reverse complement strand
GCTGTCAATTAACAGAAATTCCAGAATCAATTGGCTGTTTGCATCAATTGACCTTGTTGAATCTCAATAAAAACCAGTTAACAAAAATCCCTTCCTCTATTGGAAAATTAAGTGGCTTGAATCATCTGTATTTAATGGGAAATCAACTGACTGAGATTCCTGAATCTATTGGGGAATTAAGTGAGTTATCTGAATTATTATTAGGACGTAATAAACTTTCTAAACTCCCGAAGTCTATTGCTCAATTAAGTCAACTCACTGTATTGTCTTTATGGCAAAATCAATTTAAAATAATACCAAAGTCCATAGCAGATTTAACACAACTAACAGAGTTACATTTAGGCTGGAATCAACTTACAGAAATCCCTGCATTTATTGGGGATTTTACGCAATTAATTGAGTTATCTTTAGGCTGTAATGAATTAATAGAAATACCCGAATTTATTGGAAACTTAAGTCAATTAAATGAATTATCTTTATGGCAAAATAAACTCACTGAACTCCCTGAATCCATTGGGCAGCTACGCCAATTAAGTCATTTGATGTTATCCGGAAATCAATTGACTCAACTGCCCTATTCTCTTGCTAATTTAACTCGTTTACAAGTTTTTAATTTAGCGGATAATATTATAAAAACTCTACCTGCTGAACTCAGCAATTTGCAGGATATTGTTGAGTTCTAATGCCGTTTGTTGAATAGACCGAATAAAGACAATAACCTAATGAATACAGCACTTATAACCCGGCAAGGTTATGAAAAACTCGAACAGGAATTAGACTTCCTTTGGCGCATTAAACGACCGGAAATAACTAAAATAGTCACTTGGGCTGCTAGTTTGGGCGACCGGAGTGAGAATGCCGATTACCAATATAATAAGAAAAAATTACGTGAAATAGATTGGCGAGTCCGGTATTTACGCAAGCGTTTAGATGTTCTGAAAATTGTTGATTTCCATGAGGATCAAGAAGGTAAAGTATTTTTTGGTGCCTGGGTAGAAATAGAAAATGATACTGGCGAAGTTAAACGATTTCGCATTGCAGGCTATGATGAAATTTTTGAGCAAAAAAATTATATCTCTGTAGATTCCCCCATGGCGCGCGCTTTACTAAAAAAAGAAGTCGATGACCAGGCTACAGTAAAAACTGAAGCCGGTGTATTTAATTGGTATATTAAATCCATTGAATATGAGCAAAGAGTATAATATCTTCCCCTAATAATTATTTTAAACAAGATCATACTATGCAAGTCTCTGAAAAAATGGCTGTTTCTATCCACTACACGTTAACTAATAGTACAGGTGAAAAACTTGACAGCACACAGGGTGAAGACCCAATGGTCTATCTTCACGGTGCTGGACAAATTATTTCCGGTCTGGAAAATGCGCTAAAAGGTAAACATGTTGGTGACAAACTGAATACCACCATTGCTCCAGCAGAAGCTTACGGTGAATTTAGAGAAGATATGATTCAAGTTGTACCGCTCACTATGTTTGAAGGTATTGACAAAGTTGAAGTCGGCATGCAGTTTCATGCAGATGCCAGTCATGGTGTTAATGTGGTGACAATTACCAAAATTGATGGCGACCAGGCCACCGTTGATGGCAATCATCCCATGGCTGGCCAGGCATTAACTTTTGAGGTTGAGGTAATGGATATCAGATCAGCTACAGAAGATGAATTAAGCCATCAACATATTCATGGAAAAGGGTGTAATCATTAATCATTCTGCCTTGATTTTATCAAGACTAAAAAACAGGCGGCAGAAATCCCAGAAGATGCGAACAACATACACATCACCATAATCTGATACCTGGCTGCTATAAAAGGTGAAATCCCAGATAAAATTTGACCTGTCATCATCCCAGGTAAAGCAACCAGACCCACTGCTAGTAAAGTATTAATAGTAGGGATCATGGCAGCATTAAAGGCAATATTTCTAGCTTCAATATAGCTTTTATTGTTTTTGTACTCGGCCTGAAATCGTTCAGCAGCGAGGCTAATGCTAGTCATAGAATTGGCCAAAATCATGCCACCCAGGGGAATGATATAACGCGGTTGATACCAGGGGCTCAGTTCTAGTACAGCGGTAGCGATAATACTCAAGGTAATAGTGCTGGAAATTGCCAAGGAAATCATGCTATTCCTTAACCATATCCCACGTTGCTGCCTTACCGTACCCAAGGCAATCCAGCTTGCAAAAAACAACATTACTGTAAGTATTAGTAGAGTAATGTATGCGGATTCCGAGGTAAAAATAGCATTTAAAAAATAACCTACGACTAATAGCTGGAGTAACATTCTACATATAGCAAGCATTGCCTGTGCTGTATTCATCTGCCATTTATAGAAGATGATTAATACTAGCAGGACAGGTATTAAGGTATATGCCAGATTATTTAATGGAATGGTCTGAATACTAGTCATTACAATTTTTGGAGGTTCTATGAGATATTCAATTTTACTCTGTCTGTTACTTTCTTTTCATTCATTTGCAGAAACTTCGCTATGGAAAGTCAGTAAAGGTGAATCAGAAATGTTTATAGGGGGAACCATCCATGTATTAAGTGTCAGTGATTATCCTTTACCTGTAGAGTTTGAACAAGCCTATAAACAGGCTGATATGCTTGTATTTGAAACAGATCTTGCGGTCATGGCAGAGCCAAATGCACAACAACAATTATTACAACATGTAATGTATAGCCAGGGTAAAACCCTTGAAGATGATTTAAAGCCTGAAACCTATCAGGCATTAGTGGATTATGTTGCAAATACAAGTTTAACAATGGATGCATTAAAATCATTTAAGCCGCCCATGGTTATCATTACCTTATTAATGGCAGAACTGAATCAATTGGGTATGGCAGATACCGGAGTTGATAGTTTTTTTAATCATAAAGCCAGGATGGAAGGAAAAACACTGGGAGAGCTAGAGAGTTTTGATGTGCAATTATCCGTGATTGAAAACATGGGAAAAGGCCACGAAGATGAAATGATTTTGAGTGCCATTGAAGAAATGAAGGAGCTGCCACTCATTATGACTGAGATGAAACAAGCCTGGAGATCTGGCAATTCTGCACTCTTAGAAAAGGTAGGAATTGCTGAAATGAAAAAAGATTACCCAAAATTATATCAACTCCTTTTGGTGAATAGAAATAATGCCTGGATACCTAAAATTAAAGCCTTGCTCAAAACACCAGAAACAGAATTTATCTTAGTGGGTGCATTACATCTGGTAGGTAAAGATGGCATTATTTCAACATTAAGACGACAAGGCTATAAGGTGGAATTATTTAAGCCCTAAAAACCCAAATATTTGTTTCTTACAAAATTTATAAGGACATGAAAACAGCATTTATTCAATTTGATTCCGTTAAGACCGAGTTACAAACCGGTATTAATCTAATTGAAGCCAGTGCAGGTACAGGAAAAACCTATGCAATCGCCATGCTGGTATTGCGTTTTGTGGTAGAACAGGGAGTAGATATACAAAAAATCCTGGTTCTGACTTTTACCAAGGCTGCAACAGAAGAATTAAAGAATCGAATAAGAAAGCGCTTGTTAGAGGCCAGGCAAGCACTTATCAACAAAGACAAGGGCAAAGATAGCACAGATAATAATGACGCCTTAAAACTATGGCTAAACGACTTAAGCATTGAGCCACAACTTGCTATTCAGCGTTTGAACCTTGCTTTATTTGATATAGATCAGGCCAGTATTTTTACTATCCATGGTTTTTGTCAGCGGGTATTATCTGATTACGCTTTGCAAAGTGGCCAATTATTTGATTCTGAACTCACCGGCGATATCAGTGCCATTAAACAAGCCTGCACGGATGATTTCTGGCGCAAGCATATCTATCCCCTTTCAGCATGGGAAGCTTCTTTTTTAACAGCCGATTACACTACTCCCGAGCAATTACAGGCCAGTGTGGATTTTATTGCAGATGATATAAAGGTCTTTCCTGAATATGAAAATCTAATAGATAAGCTCTCTGAGTTAAAAAAGTTAGTTAATGATAACAAAGCAGCAATTAACACATCTTTACAAGCCATAAAAAGAATATTACCGGAAGGAAAGTTCAAAAAAACCTTTGTTGATGATTTTGAAGAAAATAGTCAGAACTTACTCAATTGGTTGAATACAGTCCCCTGCCCTGCTATTGATTTTTCTATTTTTACCCCGTCGGGTTTAAGCCAGGCTTTAAATGGTAATAAGTTCAGAACCAGTCAGAAAAACCCATTACCCAGCGATCAACAAAAAACACGTTATATTCAGTCGATTGGATTAGAGCTCCATCCTTTTGCTGTAATCGATTCAGCCATTACTTCAGTTAAATTGTATTTGCGTCGTTCTCTGCTTCAGACTTTGCGGGAAGATTTAGACAAAAGACTGGAACAACTTAATTTATTATCATTTGACCATTTAATCAGTCGTCTGGATTACGTATTAAAGCATGAGCAGGGGTTAGCATTATGCGAGGAAATGAGACAATGTTATCGAGTAGTATTAATTGACGAATTTCAGGATACTGATGAAAAGCAATGGAATATCACCGCTACATTATTTCATACCACAAAACATTATCTGTATTTAATTGGAGACCCTAAACAAGCTATTTATAAATTTAGAGGAGCCGATATCAATACTTATTTTGCGGCTCAGCAACAGCGACAGAGAGGGTTTACTTTAAGTCAGAATTGGCGTTCACATCCTAATTTAGTAACTGGCGTTAACAGCTTATTTAAAAAACCTAAAGCCTTTTATAGCGAACAGCTTAACTTTTACCCTGTGCAAAGTGGATTAACTGCTGCAGAGGGGGAAATAAGCTACTGCAACAAACCCATTCCCCCTCTAGTACTTTGGCAGTTAGCACAAGGAAAAAGTGAGTACTGGTCAGCCGGTAAAGCAGCAGATGAAATACAGCGGGCTGTAGTCAATGAAATTTTGCATGTATTGAGCACTGACTTTATTATCCAGAAAAGTGATAATAAAAACCCCATTCTGGCCAAAGATATTGCAATTCTGGTAAGAAGTAACGCTCAGGCGCAGGCCTTTCAAGAAGCATTAAACGAAGCCGGTATTGTTGCAGTTATCAACAGCAAAATATCGGTATTTTCATCAAAGGAAGCGACTGATCTTTATATCTTATTACAAGCAATTGCCCAAGCGGGCGATAATACATTAATAAAACAGGCATTAGCCCTAAGCTGGTTTAAGCTAAACGGTCAGCAATTATTTTCAGTGATTAATACTGAAACTGAATATGATGCCTGGTGTTTGCGTTTTCAGGATTATCACCAAGAATGGCAAAAAAAGGGCTTAATGGCTATGATGCGCCATTTAATGCAGCATGAAAAAGTAGCCGTAAATTTAGCAAAAACACCGCAGGCTGAAAGAAAAATCACTAATATACAACATTTGTTGGAACTGCTTCAGCAAGCCGTGATTGAAAAGCATCTGGGGATCAATAAAACACTGAACTGGCTAGCTAGAAATATTACAGAAACCCGTCCCGATAATACAACATCTAATGAGCAACAACTCCGCTTAGAAAGTGATGAGGATGCTGTTCAAATCATGACTATGCATAGTGCTAAAGGCCTGCAGTTTGCCATTGTATTCTGTCCTTTTTTGTGGCAACGAGGCACAAAATTAAAAAAAGAAAAGCAATTAATTACATGTTTCAAGAATCAGCAAATGATTGCCGATTTAGGCACAGATCAATTTGAGTTACACCGTTTATTAGCTTTGGAAGAAGAATTGGCAGAAGACATACGGGTTTTTTATGTCGCCGTGACTCGAGCAGAATATCGTTGTTATATTAATTGGGCGAATGTACGTACCAAGGGGAAAGCCAATGATTCTGCCATGGCCTACTTATTGGACTGTGCCGAAGGCGATTTTTTGGCGCAACAAGCATGCTTACAAACATATACTAAAAACCAGCCCGAAGCTATTGAATATCGCTTATTGCCTGCTGAACAAACATTGAATGATGTTTATCATAAACGCCAGATAAATCCGCACTTAACAAGCAAACAAAGAAAGCGATCTCTCTATACATCATGGCAAATGAGTAGTTACACTTCACTCTCCTCATTAAGCCTTGCTGATATATCTGAAACAGCTGAAATACCAAGGGATAAAGCCAGAGAAGAACAGACTATTACTGTTACAGAAAGAATACAAAATGAACTGCCACGTGGGGCGCATACAGGTAATGTTATTCATGATTTACTGGAAAACATAGCTTTCCAAAAGTTAGCGAACAACAGCGATATTAGTGAGCAAAGAGATCAATCCTGCTTACGTTATGGATTAAAAGCGGACTCACCAGAACAACTGGATCTATTACTAAACCACACTGTTTCAACATTTTTAACAACAGACAATGCTAGTTTTAATTTAAAACAGTTAGCACAACAGCAATGCCTGAAAGAAATGCCCTTTTATTTGGCGGTGAAATCTTTTAATGCTAATCAAATAAACCTGATTTTGAGTGATTGCCCTACTTATCAAGAATTATCTAAAAAGACCATTAGCGGTTACCTAACCGGCTTTATTGATTTGATTTGTGAATACCAGGGACAATATTATGTAATGGATTATAAATCAAATTATCTGGAGTGTTATGATCAGGAATTTCTGATTCAAGCCATGCGTGAACATAATTATGGCCTGCAATACTGGATATACTCTCTGGTATTACATTTATATCTACAAAAAAGAGTTGTAAATTACAGCTATGAGAAACACTTTGGCGGAATTAAATATTTGTTTGTTCGGGGTATGAATAAAGACTGGGAAAATAGTGGTGTATATCAAACCAAACCGGAATTAGTCAAAATTCAGCAATTATTAGCGCAGTTATTGCCAGATCCATTTTAATTTTTTAACCGACTGGAAAATCATACTAATAGCAGCATTCAATTAAAATATTTTTTTGTGTGATATGCCCCATTCTAATGAGTCATATCACACAATTTAAGTCACTAATTTATGATTTCACCTACTATAAAGGGAATTTCTTAGGCTCAAAAGATGTACAATGCAAAGCCTATGCCATCTTCGGCGGCATATTGTCGCGCGTCAATATGACACATTTCCAAGCGATATGTTACTGGCTAGACTGTAGCCAACTCTTGTATACGCAGACAGAGTTAATAAAGACCCTCCTCTCATGCGGTCTTTTTTTAAGACAACTTACAATGAGTGACCCATTGATAATATTCAGGATGTTTATTACGGGTTAACAGAATTAAGACCGCATTTTTTTGGAGATTATTATGCAACGGATTTATCAAGACATAGATTTTAGCCTTAAACAAACACAGGAACTTGTTAAGCAAACTGCTTTTCATGAAGCAGGTCATGCAGCAAGCATCTACTTGGGCAACAAAACCAAACAATTGCCTCCTGTTTTTTTTCAAATTCAGATTAGCCAGTCAAATAACAATCAACAATATGCCAAAGTTATTGGAGGTTATTTAATTGAAAACTTTCCAGGTGTTGAATTTATCAAAAAACATCATCTAAAAAAAGAACATTCATCAAAACTTGAACAAGCCTACAAAGCCGATGTTATTAATTTGCTAGTTGGGCCTTTAGCGGAAGCAAAGTATGTTTCAATTCGTGATGGCGAAGCCCTCAATTTTAACTTATTGAATACGCATGCCTTAAGTTATTATGGTGGCTCATCTGACGTGGAAAAAGCCTATACTTACATAGACTATTTCGTAGAATCGAGGGCTCAAGGTGAGGAGCTAATGCTTGATTTGTTTTCTGAAGCTTTTCAGTTTATTGAAAATGCACAAAACTGGAAACGTATATTGAATTTAGCCTATTACATTCTAGAGAGTAAATACGAAATTGTCTCTTGTGAAAAAGCGATTGAAGTTCTTGATACTTAATTGAAAAACACCGCCTCTTATTTAAAACCCGCCGACACTCTTTTCAAACTTTTCAAATATTTGTCTAGAAAATAGCTAAGAACGGAATTGATGCGCCAACAATTTTCTGGATACAAACTTACCCGGCTTTTGCTGAATTTTGTAATCTACGAGTGATAAATAATCATTCGCAGAATAGATTCTTTCTCGGTTCTAAAATACTTCAATATATTCAAAAATAGCGTATTTAACCTCACTTTGTTTTGAACTTATAATGATGAACTAACTCTTTTTTAAGGTATGGAAGAAGCTTTCTGATACCGCATTAGGAAAGAATTAAAGATTAGGATAACCTTTGAAGCCCTTCAATGTTGATATAGGGGGGGGCTGCTCACAAAATGGAAAAACCGTACGTTAAGGCTCGATGTTCTTCTGTAACGGTCTGAAGTGCCTTTGCTTATCTTGTTTATCCCGTTGCCAAATATAATACCGATTGACGGTCGGTTTAATTTATCTGATAATACACAACGTCTTATGCTTACGTTGATATCTAAAAACAGGGATCACAACCAGCATCCTGCTTAAAGCGACACTTACACATCCATGTGCTACGTATGAAAATATTGAAACGCCCCTATCTGGGAGAGTTAGAAATGGCTGTTCTTGAGCATCTCTGGTCAAACGGCGAATTTGATACCAAGGGCGTTCATGCTGTGCTTGGCAAGGCTAGAGGGATTTCTCACAATACCATCCAGTCAACACTTGAACGTCTATTCAAAAAGAAACTGTTAACACGTAAGAAAGTGAGCTATGCCTATGTTTATCAAATCATTGTCGCGCGTGATGAACTGATGGGGCAAATGATTAATGATGTTGTTAACACCATTTCAAAAGATAATACCGATGGAATGCTGGCTGCTTTCGTTGATATAGCAGCACGTACTGATGATGCTCACCTTGACCGACTTGAGCAATTGATTAATGAATATCGCTTAAATCACCAGAATAATCCCAGCTCATGATTATTCATTTTATACAATCAGGTGTTTTGGCAGTATTATTCTTTGCTAGTTTATCCGCTTTATTTTCAACCCTGTTATATCAGATGCATGGCGATAAGCTAACACCGTTACCTTGCCAAATAAGATCAAAAATACTGACAGTATGGCTACTGAGTCCTATTTTTATTGCTGTTACCCTGTCCCTTTCTGGGGTGCTATTTAGCTGGATGGAAAGCCATGAGATGGCAACTGCACATTGTGCCAGTCATAACAATAGCATGGCGCATTTATGCTGGTTTGATCCCGTTGTACATGTTTCTGATTATTTCTGGATAGGAGGAATGAGTCTTATGGTATTAGTGATTGTTTTTAATGCCTATAAAGGGATTAATTTAATGCTTAAGCAGTGGCAATTTCAAAGTACCTTGCGTGCTGTTAGTGAACAGCAAGAGAATAATGTTTTTCGCATTGCCAGTGAGCATTTTTTTGTTTTTTCGTCAGGCTTATTTTCACCACAGGCTTTTATTTCTTCCCAACTGCTGGAACAACTATCTACAAAAGAATTAGAGGTTGTACTCGCTCACGAACGAGCGCATTGCCAGCGGCGTGATGTTTTACGAAGGCTATTATTAAGCTTTGCGGGTTTGTTCCATTTGCCCGCAACACGTCAATATTTATTGAACGACCTAGAATTAGCACATGAACAAATCTGTGATCATGCTGCAGTACAAAAAGTGGGTAACAGAGTTTTGGTGGCTGAAACCATTATTAAGGTAGCCCGACAATTACAATTGCTGACACCTCACTCAAAAATGGGCATTGCTTCTTTTGATGGTAGCCATATTGATATCCGCATCCAACAATTGTTAGAACAACCTAAGCTAGTAAATTCCTGTGTATTGTTTTTTTCAACAGTGCTTTATAGCCTGATTATAGGTAGCGCATTAATGCTAACCATGCCGCTACATCACTTACTTTAAAGATTTATTTCTTCTCGAGAATATTATGGTTTTATTTAAACAACCTCTGCTTAAAATACCGACTGTAGATCGGTTTTACGTCTTGCCTTTGGGTGCCTCTACACTCTTCTGGATTACGATTATCATTGCTATGCATTCACTTCAGGTTCAGGCCGCAGAGAGTCAATTATCTAGCAGTATGTCCTTGTCTGAAGCGATACAACGCACTTTTAATAATAATCCTGAATTACAAACTTTTCAATATAGGCTTGAAGCACAGC